>JAICKM010000076.1 GCA_025927935.1 Chloroflexia bacterium
GGGGTCAGCTTCCCTTACAGCATGGGGTTCCACCAGCGGCCGACGGACGGGGCGGCGTATGCGGAGTGGCACCTGCACGGGCACTGCTACCCGCCGCTGCTGCGCTCGGCGACGGTGCGCAAGTTCATGGTGGGCTACGAGATGCTGGGGCAACCGCAGCGCGACATCACGCCGGAGAGCGCCGCGGAGCGGCTGCGCGGCTTATCCGAGGAGTAAGCAGAACGGCGCCCCTGGCAGGCGCTCGTGCCCGGCCTCCTGGACTCGTATAGTCGCCGGATGGATGAGGTCGAGTCGATCGCGCAGGCGCAACGTGGAATGGGCGCCATTTTTACAGAGCGGTGCGCTGGACGGCGTGGCGGCGCGGGGGTAGATTGCGGAGCGCACCATCAGTTGGGTACACCGCCGGCGGCGCTTGCAGATTCGCTATGAACGCCGGGACGATATCCATCAACCCTCCTCAAAGTGGGGTTGATTATGATTGGTAGAAACTTCACCTACTCCGGCTTTTGTTAGGCACTCTTACTGCGTGACCGTTACCTGAGCACGCACCCGCTCGAAATCCTCCAGCGTGAACACGCCAGCGCCGAGGCTCAGGGCATTGGCGGTCCCCGCCGCGACGCCGTAGCGGAGCGCGTCCACCAGGGGCCAGCCGCGCACCAACCCATAGGTGATCCCGGCGAGCGTGCAATCGCCCGACCCGACCGCGCTCACGATCGGCACCTGGGGCGGTCGTGCGTGGACAACCTCGCCTCCTGTCGCCGCGAGCAGGCCACCCGCCCCCAACGAAACCACGACGATGGTTCCGTAGCGCAGGGCGACATCGGTCGCGGCAGCGGCAATGTCCGTCGCGCTCGCCAGCTTCTGCCCGACCAGCTCCGCGAACTCGGTCGTGTTCGGCTTGATCAGCAGCGGGGCGCCGGTCGCCAGCCCCTGCCGCAACGCCTCGCCGCTGCTGTCGAGCAGGCCCGGCACACCCGCAGCGCGCGCCGTCGCCAGTAACTGGCTATAGAAGCCGGTCGGGACGCCCGGAGGCAGGGTGCCCGACAGAGTGATCGCGGCGTACCGGCCAGCGATCTCGCGGAACAGGTCAGTGAAAGCCGCCAGCGCCGCCGCCGGCACCGGCTCCCCTTGCTCGTAGATCTCGGTCAGCGTGCCTGCCGCCGGGTCGAGAATCGAGAGGCAGGTGCGCGACTCGCCGGCCAGTTCGACGAAGGCTGTCTCGATGCCCTCGGCGTGCAGCCCGGCCGCGATGAACTGGCCGTTGTAACCACCCCCCCAGCCGGCCACGACCGGGTGCTCGCCCAGCCGTTGCAGGGCGCGCGCGACGTTGGCGCCTTTGCCGCCCGCCAGGGCCAGCACCTGCCGCGGCCGGTGTATCGCGTTTAAGCGGAACGGGCTGACCACCACCGTCTTATCGATCGCCGCATTTGCGTTGACACAGAGGATCACGGGTTCGCGCGGTCTCCCGGCGCGCCGCCCCCCTGCGCGGCCAGCAAGGCGAGCACCTCCTGCCGTGCCGGCGCGCCCTCCATCGGCCCCCGCTTGGTCACCGCCAGCGCCCCGACGGCGTTGGCAAAGCGGGCCGCTTCCGGCGGGCGTAGCCCTTCGAGCAAGCCGGCAGTAAAACCGGCACAGAAACAATCCCCGCCGCCGGTCGGATCGACCTCCGGCACCACGAAGCCGGGCACCACGACTTCGGACTCTTGCTCAAACACCGTGCAGCCCCGCACGCCCTGCTTCAACACCACCAGCTTCCCGGTCGCCGCCAGCGCGCGGCAACCCTCTTCGTCGCTGATCGCCCCGGTAAACATCAGCGCCTCGCCCGCGCTCGGCAGGAAGACGTCGGCGCGATCCAGCACCGGGCGGCAGAGGTCGCGGATCTGCTCCACTGTCAGGACCTCGGGACGAATATTGGGGTCGAAGCTAATCCGCGCCCCGGCGGGCAATGCATCCAGCGCCCGGTAGGCTGCCGCACGGCACGACTCGTTGATCGCCAGCGTCGAGCCCGTCAGGTGCAGCCACCGGGCATTCTGGAAATACGCGGCCTGCACCTGTGCGGGATCGAGTTGGCCGGACGCAGCGTCGCGCCAGTGAAAGATGAACCGGCGGGAGCCATCCCTAAAGTAGGCCACGAACGCAACGCCGGTCGTACGGTCGGCCAGCACGCGGCCATGCGAGAAATCGACGCCGTCACGGGCAAAGCGCTCCAAGATACAGCGCCCGAAGTCGTCCTGCCCCACCGCGCCGAGATACCCGGCGCGGTGCCCGAGGCGGGCGACTGTGTCGATATAGATCGCCGGGTCGCCGCTGGGGAAGGGGCCGGCGAAGGTGCCGCCGACCAGGCCCAGAGGCTCATCCAGGTTGATGCGCATCACCTCGACGAGCAGGTTGCCCATGGAAATAACTTCCGGCGCGCGCCCAGTTTCTGCATGGATCGCATCATCACACATGCGGATGCCTCTGCTGCTACCTCAGTTTTCAGCGCAACCCTGGCCCGACCGGCGCCGAGCGCGAGGTTTACGGAGCGGAGGGTTCGGCCCCCGGTTCCTGCTCTACACTAGAGCGGTCTCCGGGCTGTCCGCGGCGGGCGCGTCCGGCATTTCGTCGCGGGTTGTGCCCACGATCAGACTGACCAGCTCATCGCCCGTCGATTGGCTGATCACACGCTCCCCTTGCCGGTGCCCGCGGCGCATTACAATCGCCCGGTCGGCGACGGCGAGCACGTCTTGCATGTTGTGGCTGATCAGGATGACCGGCACGCCCCGCTCACGCAGCGTGCGCACGAGTGCCAGCACCTTGGCCTGCTCGGCCACGCCGAGTGCGGCAGTCGGCTCGTCCATAATCACCAGGCGGGCGTTCCAGTAGACCGCGCGGGTGATCGCCACCGCCTGGCGCTGGCCGCCCGACATGAGGCGGATCGGGCGCCGCAAGTCGGGGATGTGGATGTCGAGTTGATCAAGCACCCGGCGGGACTCGCTCAACATGCGGGCCCGGTCGACCACCTTCAACACGCCAAGCTGGCGGCGCACCGGCTCCCGGCCCAGGAAAATATTCGCGGCGGCGTCCAGGTTCTCGCACAGAGCCAGATCCTGATAGATCGTCTCGATCCCCTCGCGTCGCGCTTCCATCGGCGAGGCGAAGGTGACTTCGCGCCCGTCGAGGAAGATCTGGCCGCCGTCGGGCCGATACACCCCCGAGATCATCTTGATCAGCGTGGACTTCCCGGCGCCATTATCGCCGAGCAATCCAACCACTTCGCCCGGATAGAGGTCCAGGCTCATGTCCTTGACCGCGACCAGGCCGCCAAAGTGCTTGTAGAGATTCACCACCCGCAGAATCGGTTCTGTCGCCGTCATGATCGTCTTGCCTCTCTCAGCGGACCAGCCGCGCGCGGGCCTGATCGACAAGCACGGCCAGGATAATCACCGTGCCGACGGCCACGAACTGCCAGAACGGGTTAATCGCCAGGATCACCAACCCGTTCTGGATGACTGCGATGATCAGCGCACCGATCAGGGTGCCACTGATCCGGCCCTCGCCGCCGAACAGCGAAGCGCCCCCGATAACCACCGCTGCAATCGAGTCCAGCAGCAGCGCGTCGCCGGCGTTAGCCGCGCCGTTCGTGAAGCGCGTCGTGTAGAGCACGCCCGCCACGGCCGCCAGGAGCGCGGAAAGCATATATACCTGAACGGTGTGGCGCTGGACAGGGATGCCGGCGCGCAACGCCGCCTCGCGATTGCCGCCGATGGCGTATGTGTGCTGACCGAAGCGCGTGCTCGATAGGAGCCAGTGGCAGACCAGTACCAGGATAATCATCAACGTCAGCGGGTGAGGTAAAATCGCAATCACCTGGCGGAGGTCCGCGCCCTGCAAGCCGGGGGGCGGTGTCAGGAAGCTGAGCCCGGCGTGCGGATGATAGTAAAGCAGCGAGCCGTTGCCCACCTGGCCCAGCCCCTGGACCTGCACGCTCACCGGCAGCCCCCCCGAGAGGAGAAAGCCAATACCCCGGGCGATGCCGAGCATGCCCAGGGTCACGATAAACGGCGGCACACCCAGGCGGGCGATCAGCACCCCGTTAATTGTGCCGGCTACCAGGCCGGCGCCGGCCCCGGCGCCCAGCCCGGCCAGCACGACCAGCGGCAGCGGCAGACTATTCCCCAGGCTGACCATCACTTGCGCCGCCACCACCGTCGCCAGGCCCATTACAAAGCCGGTGGATAGGTCGATCCCGCCCAGGATGATGACGAAGGTTTGCCCCAACGCCATGATGAGTACGATCGACATGTTGGCGCCGATGCTCTGGAAGTTGAACAGGCTAAAGAAGCCCTGGCCCGTCAGCGAGAAGAAGACGATCAGGGTGAGCAGGAACAGCCAGGCCCAGAACTGGCCCAGGACGCCGACCAAATTGCGGGCGGGCCGCGTCGCGGGCGTCGTCGCTTCCAGTGTCGTCATGGTGGTTCCTTGTTCGATAGCGGAGCCAGGGGCTGCACACGTCCGGCATCCCCGGCACGGCGTGCGCCCCTGGCCCCGCTGGCCGATCGGCTATTTGCTCTTGTAGATCGCGCCTTGGGCCTCGGGCGTGTCGACGTTGTCGCGGGTGATGACGACGTAGCCGGTAGCGACGCGCTTCTGAATACCACTCATGTTGCCGTGGAGGGCGTCCATAGCATACTGCACGGCCGTGCTGCCCATCAACGCCGGTTCCTGGGCGATGACCATATCATTGGTCCCGGCGCGCAGGTCGGCAATCGCGTCCTCAGGGGCGTCGAAGTTGGCGACCTTGACGGTGCCCTGCAAATTGGCGTTCTTGATCGCTTGCGCCGCACCACGGGCGCTGAACAGGTTGGTGCCGAACACGGCGCCGAGATCCGGGGTGCGCTGGAGCACCGCCGCGGTTTGCTCGGCTGCTTTGGCCGAGCTGTCGTCGTTGTAGTCCACGCCGACGAGGGTGACGGCGCCGTTGCTGGCGGTAATCGAGTCTTTGCAACCTTGCTCCCGCTGGTCGGTGGTGGAGATACCGGGCTTGACGTTCTGGATGTAGATCTTGCCCTTGCCGCCGAGGGACTTGATGAGGGAATCACAGGCGATCTTGCCGCCCTGCGCGTTGTCGGACCCGATGTAGGAGAGCGGGAAGGTGACGGGACCCTTGGCGTAGTCGCCGTCGCCGATGAAGGTATCGACTGAGATGACCTTGATGCCGGCGTCGTTGGCGCGTTGCAAGGGTTGGATCATGGCCTGCTTGTCGGTCGCGGCGATGATGAGCACATCCACCTTGCGGGCGATCATGGCGTCGACGATAGGCGTCTGCTGCACGGCGTTGAACTCCGGCGGCCCGTCCACAATCAACTCCGCGCCCAGCTCATCAGCTTTGGCGCGCGCACCCTTTTCCATGGTGATGTAGAAGGCGTCGCCCTTCACGCCCTGGATCAACGCGATCACCGGCTTGGTACCGCCGCTCGCGGCGGTGGCGGCGGGCGCCGTTGTAGATGTGGCCGCCGCCGGGGCCGCCGTGTCCGTCGCAGCGGGGGCGGCTGTCGTGGCGGTCGGGGCCGCCGCCGGGGCCGCCGTGTCTGTCGGCGCAGGCGGTACCGCCGTGTTCGTGGGCGTTTCCGTACCGCACGCAGAGAGCATCAGCATCAGGCAAAGCAGCAACACGAACCGTGGGGATTTCATGGCACCTTTCCTCCTTGAACTTGACCTGGATCAAGCGATCATCTTCGCCCAAGCATAAACCCCAAGAGACCGGTCGATGGAACCAGGCAACACCCCCTCTCGCTTCGTTCATACTTCGACATATGATGTTAGCAAGCGGCAAGACGTCTATGGCGGGTAGCAGAGTCGGGAAGTTCGGTGGATGCAAGTTTTTACAGTGGTTTGAATGCTTTTTCAGTATAGCAGACGATCCTGAAGGTTGTCAAGCCTGTTTGCAATAATTTCTACGCTGTTGCAAAAATATGCTATAATCATCTCCAGACAACCAGATCGGGGAAGGACCACTGCTGATGCCCGCTGAACGTAACGAGGCACATAGCAATCTCGATTTGTTGGTGCGCGCGGCCGAGAGCTACTATCTTGAAAACAAAACCCAGGCCCAGATCGCCGATCTGCTTGGTATCTCGACCAGCACGGTATCGCGGCTGCTGAGCCGGGCACGCGACGAAGGGATTGTTCGGATCGCCATTGTCCGGCCGGTGGGGCGCCGCAGCAATCTGGAGCAGGCCCTGCGCCGGCAATTCGGGCTGCGGGAGGCAATCGTCGTCGGCGTGCCGGCCAGCGCAGCGAACACCGAGATAGGGCGGCACACCATAGCTACCGCGGCGGCCCCGGCTATTGACGCCTTGATCAAGCCCGGCCTGGTTGTCGGGATCGGCCGCGGTCGCAGCCTCGCTGCCCTGGCGACGGCGCTCCAGCCGCTCGCCACCCCGCGGTTTGTTACCATTGTGCAGGTGATGGGCGAGGATGTCAGCCGGCAATCGCCGACGCGATCAGCCGAGCTGGCCCGTCTGCTCGCCGAGATGTACGCGGGCACAAGCCACTTTCTCAATGCTCCCGCGCTGGTTGACGACTCGGCACTGGCCGAATTGCTCCTGCGCACTCCGGGCGTCAGCGAAATTCTGCCTTTGTATGATCGTCTAGATATCATGCTCGTCGGGGTTGGCCCGTTGCGCGGCTCCGCCCTCGACCGGAACGGTCTGTTGCACCCCGCACAGATCGATCACCTGGAAGCCGCCGGGGCGCTGGGCGACATCTGCGGCCATTTCTTCGCGGACGATGGGCGGTTTGTGGACGCGGCATACCCTGGGCGCGCTATCGGCATCAGCGAAGAGCAGTTTCGGCGCTGTCCCTGCATCGTGGCGGTGGCCGGCGGCCAGGAGAAGGTGCGGCCCCTGTGTGCCCTCGTGGCCGCACGAATGGTCCATGTCCTCGTGACGGACGAAAGCACCGCGCTGCAGATCCTAGATAGTCACTGACATCCGTTGCCGCCTCCAGTTCCTTTAACCCGGCGATTGGCAGAGGCTCCGCTAGCCGCCCCTCATGCCGGGTCCCCAAAAAGAATGCTCTGGTCAACGGGCATTAGAGTGGAACGGTAACCACCACGCCGTTCGCCTCCCCGGCCCAAGTTCTCCTATCCGCCCGCCCGGTGCATCCAGCCTGCGCAGGCGGGCTTCGCCTGGGTAGCCCGCCCGGTCACGGGCCGGGCGCCTTGACAACCCCTTGGGCCTGCGCTATCATAAGACTAGTCCAACAAGGCCGGTGCGAGTCCCATCGAAGCAACAGCGACATACGCGGGATGGGGCCACCCCATCGCGCCAGGAGAACACCACATCGATGGGCGAGCTGCGCAGCGCCTCGGTAACGTTGGCCGAGATCATTGCCTACATCAAACAAACTCGCCAGACCGGGCGGCTGACAGTGCGTATCCAGGGGCCTGCCGGCACCGCTGAGGGACCGGCTGCGCTCATTTTTGAAACCGGCCACCTGGTCGATGCCCGCAATGCCGCCGAGAGCGGCGATGACCTCGTCTATCGCCTGCTCGGCCAGCGCGAAGCCACCTATTCGTTCGACCGCCTGACGGCGGACCAATTGCCCCCCGCCCGCACGATTACCCGGGTGCAGGAGTTGCTGATGCTGGCCGCCATCGGCATCCTGTCCGAGGAAGATGCGGGGGCGCCGGACGACGGGCGCACCCAGGCCATTGAAGCGGCCACCCAGCCCACCCCCCCACCTCCACCCACGCCCGCGCCACTCCCGCCGCCCGCGCCGCGGCGCCGCCGCCCGCGCTCGTTCCGGCGCCGCAACATGATCCCGCTGCCGCCCGGCGAGCCGGCCTATACCGAACTGGCCCCGCCGCGCGATCTGGTGAGCTTGATCGATCTATTGGAGCACGATCTGTTCTCGGGCTATGTAACCTGGTTTTCCGAAGGCGCGGAGGGTTTGCTCTTACTCTATCAGGGCCAGGTGATCGACGCCTTCTGGGCGGAAGTACAGACCGCCGCCACCTATGCCGAGCGCCCGGCCATCCGCCAGTTCGCCGCCGCCGTCAACAGCAACGGCCATAACCCCATTGAGGTTTATGAACTGGACCCCGATTTCGTCTGGAGTTATTCATCGCTGGCCTATGGCGCAAGTAAGGCCAGCCAGCAGGGCATGGACCATGTGCAATTACCGCACCTGCTGGTCCACCTGGCCCAGGTCGAGCACACCGGGTGCGTCAAGGTAGTCACCGGCAACCAGGCGGCCTACGTCTTTCTCTGCGGTGGCCGGCCGCTCGGCGAATACCGTGCCCTGCCCCACTCCCTGGAAAGCGCGCCGGGGCGGGCCATGACCCTAGCGAGTATGCCCGGCTGTCTGGTGGATGTCTATACCTCGCCCACACCCGCCGAGCTACTCGCTCTCAACGCGGCCACCTGGCCGGTGCAGCGCGTGATCGAAGAACTGCGCCGCACCGCGCGCGATGTGCTGGGCAATAAGGCCGGGCAGGTGTTGACCCTGATTACGAACGCGGGCACCGATCCGGCCGCGCTCCAGGCGGCCTGCGCGCGGGCCAAGCAAGTCACGCGCGTGTTCATCGGCCCCGACAAGCACGCCGAGCTAAGCCGGCGGATGGATCGTCTGCTGGCGCACTTGCAGTGAGCCGGCCAAATAGCAGTGGTGGAATGGGTACTGTCGTCACTCCCCTAACTCAATCCCAGGCGGCGGCGCCCAGCGACCGGCACCTGATTGCGTATTTCCGGGCCTTACCCGCGTGCGAGACCCCGGACGCCGCGTTGCGCCTCACCCTGCGCAGCGCGCTGGCGATAACCGGCGCCGCTGCCGGCGCCGCCCTGGCCGCGGTCAGCCCGGCGAAGCCACTGACGGCAGGCGCCGCCGGCCGCGCGCTGGCCGCGCAGATCCAGACGGCCTGGGCGGCTGCGGGAGGCGACCCCGCTTTCTTTGCCCCGGCGAATACGGTCCCCAGCGAGGACGCGGCCGACGATCCGTACTACGTGCCCCTGGCGGCGGGCGGACGGCTCTACGGCTTGCTGGGCCTGCGCGGCGCGCCGCCGCTCGACGACGCCGCGACAGACGCGCTGGCCCTGATGGCCGCCGCGACCGGGCGCGCGCTGCAAATGAGCATCAGCCTCGACGAACTGAGCCGGCTCTACGAAGTGGCAACGGCCATGAGTTCGACGCTGGAACTGCCGGTCTTGCTCAAGTCGATTATGGAGCGCACCACCGAAGCCTTGCGCAGCGAAGCCTGCACCCTGATGCTGCTGGATGAGCGGACGCAGGAACTGGTCTTCGAGATCCCGGTAGGCGAAGCCGAAAACGCCCTGCGCCAGTTGCGCATGCCGCTGAGCCAGGGCATTTGCGGCTGGGTGGCCCGCAACGCCCAGCCGGCTATCGTTAACGAGCCGCACGCCGACTCGCGCTTCCACACCAGCGTCGATCAGAGCAGCGGCTTTGTCACGCGCAACGCGCTGGCCGTCCCGCTGATTATGCGCGGGCGGGTCCGTGGCGTGGTCGAAGTGCTCAACAAACTGGGCAACGAGCCTTATAGTCCGCACGATGTCCAGTTGCTGACCACCCTGGCCGGCCAGGCGGCGGTCGCCCTGGATAACGCGCAGCTTTATACATCGTTGCAGACCGAGCATGAGCGACTCCTGGCCGCCGAGGAACAGGTGCGCAAAGAGCTGGCCCGCGACTTGCACGATGGGCCGGCACAACGCCTGGCCGCTATCTGCATGGAAGTCGAGATCTTGCGCAAGTTACTGGTGGTCGACCCCTCCCGGCTGCCGGAGGAGTTAGACTCGCTGGAAAGCCTGGCCCGCAAGGCCAACCGCGAAGTGCGTACCATGCAGTTCCAGTTGCGCCCGGTCATGCTCGAAACCCGCGGCCTGCGCGCCGCGATGGAATATTATGTCAATCAATTGCGCGAGACGGAGCGCATCACTTTCACCGTGGAAGCGGAAGGCTGCCAGGACCGCTTGCCCGCGAACGTCGAGCAGGCCGCCTTCGGCATCGTGCAGGAAGCGCTCGGCAATATTCGCAAACATTCGGGCGCCGGTAACGCCGTGGTGCGGATGATGGAAGAACCGAGCCACTGGCGCATCACGATTGCCGACGATGGACACGGCTTTGATGTGGCCGCCGTGCTGCGCTCCTATGAAACCCGCGGCAGCCTGGGCCTGCTGAATATGCGCGAGCGCGCCCAGGCCGTAGGCGGCCAGCTCGACCTGGCCTCGGCAGCGGGCCAGGGCACGACTGTCACCCTGGTGATCCCCAGCGCGAGATCGCAAACACGCGATGAGTAGCGAGGTGTCGGCATGAACAGCACCGATCCGCCCGGTCAGGCGAACTCAGGCGCCGCGCCGGGTGACTCCGCCCACGCCGAGCGGCTGCCGGCGCCCATCCTCGGCGCGGCAGACAGCCCGGATGATCGCTTGCAGCGCCTGAGCCTGCTCTATGAAGTCGGACGGCAACTGGCTTCCCTGGTGCGGCTGGACGAACTGCTCAGCGGAATCGTGGTCGCCGCCGCCGAGGTGATGCAGGCGCGCGCTTCCTCCCTGATGCTGGTCGAGGCCGACGGCAAGCACCTGACCTTCGAGGTCGCCTTCGGCGAGAAAGGCCCGCAGTTGAAGGGCATCCGCCTGCCCATCGACGACACCTCCATTGCCGGGCGGGTCGCCGGGCACGGCCAGCCGGAGATTGTGAACGATGTGCGCGAGAACCCGTTTTTCTCCGGCGCGGTGGACCGCACGACCGAGTTCGTCACCCGCTCCATCCTCGCCGTCCCTGTCCGGGGCCGGGGCGGGGTCATCGGCGTCGTCGAGGTGCTGAACAAAATCTCCGGAGAAACTTTCAGCGACGACGATGTGTCGCTACTAACCGCGCTGGCCGGTAGCGCCGCCGTGGCTATCGAGAACGCCCGGCTCTACGAGGAAACCCGCCGTCGCGCCGTCGAACTCGCCGAGATGCTGGACGAATTGCAGCGCACCTACAGCGCCACGATGCACGCCTTGTCGGTGGCCCTCGATACGCGCGACCACTCCACCCAGGGCCACAGCCAGCGCGTGCGCCACTACACCCTGGCCCTGGCGAAAGCGATGGGCATCAACAACCACGAACAGCTCGAAGTCATCCACTATGGGGCCTTGCTGCACGATGTGGGCAAGATCGGCGTGCCCGACGCCATCCTGCACAAGCCGGGCAAGCTCACCGACACCGAGCGGTTGGAGATGAGCAAGCACCCGGAAATCGGCTATCAGATGCTGAAGGACATCGAGTTCCTGCGCAAGGCCATGCCGATTGTGCGCTATCATCACGAGCGCTGGGATGGGCAGGGCTATCCGCACCGCATCGCCGGCGAAGCTATCCCCATTGAAGCCCGCCTCTTCGCGGTAGCCGATGTGCTCGACGCGCTCACCTCCGAGCGGCCGTACAAGCCGGCTTTCAGCTATGAGCAGGCCGCCGCGGTGATTGCCGCCGACCGGGGCACCCATTTCGACCCGCGCGTTGTCGATGCCTTCCTGGCGATCCCGCCCGAGGAATGGCAGCGGTTGCGCGACCTGGTGGCTGCGGGCGACCCGGTCACAGCGGAAGCTGCGACCGTCTAGGATGATGAGGTAACTGTGAGTATTGAAGAACTGCTGGCCCGCGTGCCGATCTTCGCCGCGCTCAACAAGGACCAGCTTGCCGGGTTGGCCCGCCTGGTCGTGCGCCGCACCTTTCCGCGCGGCACCGTGATCATCCGCGAAGGCGATACCGAGGCCGCGCTCTACGTAATCGCCGGCGGGCAGGTCTCGGTCACGAAGCGCAATCTGCCGGGCAGCCCGGATCTCTACCTGGCAACCCTGAACCCCGGCGACTTCGTAGGTGAAATGGCCTTGTTGGACGGCGCGCCCCGCTCGGCCAGCGTCACCGCGCTGGTGCCCACCGAGTGCCTGGTGCTGACGCGCTGGGTCTTTAACACGACGCTGCGTAGCGACCCGCTGATCGCCGTCGCCATGCTGCCCTACCTCAGCCAGCGCATCCGCCAGGCCGAGGAAGTCACGCGCAAGGCGGACGAAGTCGCGCGCAAACCCCAGACGACACCCTTGAAAGGGCCGTAATGCAACGACAAATGTGCAAAGCCAAGCTGCACGGCGTGACGGTGACGGATAACGACCTCCACTACGTCGGCAGCATTACCATTGACCAGGATCTGCTCGACGCCGCCGACCTGGTGCCCTATGAATGGCTCCATATCGTCAACGTCAACACCGGCGATCGTTTCGAGACCTACGCCATTGCCGGGGAACGTGGCTCCGGCATCATCGGCCTGAACGGCGCCACCGCGCGGCGCGGCCTGCCCGGCGACAAGCTCATTGTGATGAGCTACGCGCTGTTCAGCCCCGAGGAGCTGGCCGAGTTCTCGCCCCGCCTGATCTTCGTCGATGCGGAGAATCGCATGCTGCGCATGGAGCACACCGAAGCCGCCGAAGAGTCTTTTCACAGCTAAAGACAGGGGACCCTGGTGACCACAGAAGAACTGCTGGCCCGCGTGCCGATCTTCGCCGGACTGACCCGCGACCAGATCACGAAACTGGCCCGCCTGGTCGTGTCGCGGTCTTTCCCCCGCGCCGCGGTGATCATGCGCGAAGGGGATGGGGATGCCGCGCTCTATATCCTCGTCCACGGCCTGGTCGCCGTGACCAAGCGCACCCCCAACGGCGACTCGGTGGAACTGGCCCGGCTCAGTGCCCCCGATTTTGTGGGCGATATGGCCCTGCTCGACGGGATGGCCCGCTCGGCCACGGTGACGGCGCTCGAAGACACCGAGTGCATGGTGATGAGCCGCCAGTTCTTCTTCGCCACCCTCCGCAACGACCCGGAGATCGCCGTGGCGATGCTGCCCACGCTGAGCCTGCGCATCCGCCTGCTGGAAAAGCGCCTCATGCAATTCAGCACCAACGAAGTCAACCGCCATTCCCTGGCCTAACATCGGGAAGCAATAACGGGGCGGGCCGTTTGGCCCGCCCCGCTTATTTTGCCCCGCGCCGGATGCTTACGGCTCCTTATCGATCACCAGCAGCGTGACCGAGTAGGCCGGGAAGGTGTAGGTCAGGCGGCTGCCGGATACCGGGATGTCGGGCTGAGCCGCAATGGCGAGGTTGGTTGCCTCGCTAAGCTGGTAGACTTTGGCCGTGCCGGCGAGGGTGGCGCTCTGCACATCCAGGTTGGTCGCCATCTGCTCCTGGGGAGCCTTGTTGATCACCATGATCTTGACCTGGTGGGTGGCGGTGTCCTCGCTGGCGTAGACGGTCAGCTTGTCGGGCGCGGACGACATGGCGGCCACCGAGACATCGCCGAAGGTGCCGTTCTTGCCGTCGTAGTTGCGGTACAGCTTAAAGGCTTCCAGCCCCGGCGAGTTGAGCGGCGGGTTAGTCCAGTAGTTCGCCAGGTAGACGCCCTCGCGGCCGTAAATGCCGAGCACATCGGCAATCGCCAGCGCCCCGTTCAGCGTTGTTTCCGCGTACCACTTCCACTCGGTGATGCCCAGCTTGGTGCCCGGATAATACTGGTCGATCCAGGCCCGCATACGCGGGATCAGATCGACCTGCGGCGCCTCGGTGCGCGCGATCCAGGACTCGTCCTCGTAAGTCGGGTCCCAGAGCGAGCGAGTCGAGCGCAGGCGCAGCGCCGCCGTCTTCGGGTCGGTCTTGTCCTGAGCCAGGCCCTGGGCTTGCGGGTAGTAGTGGATGTCGAGCACGTCCAGCGTGCGCCGTCCGGCGGCCTGGTCACGTTTGTGCACCTGGTCGAGGAACCAGGGGATCAGCGGCATGCCGCCGTGCGCGGCGCGGTCGGCGGCGGTAGCGAAGCTGTCGGTGCCGCGATCCAGCGCCGAGAACCAGTAGCCGGTCCACCCGGAGACCACCGGGCCGGTCACTTGCGCCGTCGGGTCCACGTCTTTCACCGCGCTCGCATAGTCCGTAAACTTCTGCACCAGTTCGTCATAGCCGATGCGCGCCGGGCGCACGTCCACGTGCGTGTTGTCGGCCCAGAGATCGGGTTCGTTGTCCATCGCGTAGAAGCGCACGCCGCCGTCCGCCGCCTTGCCGAAGGTGCGCGTCAGGTGGTTGATCCACTCGTCCTGATAGACGGCGCCGGCATTGGGATCGGGCGGGTCCTGGAAGGGCGCACCCTTGCGCGGGTACGACTTCACGCTGGTGGCTTCCTGGTTGGCCCTGGGATCGTAGCCGGGTATGGCCTCGGAGCCTGGGGCGATGGGTGCGCCGCCCTCTTGCGGCACGTTGGTCGAGCGCGTGTTGGTGTCGGCGTTCTTCGCCACGTACCCGAGCATCGGCACAGTCAGCAGCGTGGCCGCGCCGGTGCGCTGATCGGCCTTGAAGAACATATCGGCCAGGCCCGACGGTTGCCGGTAGGCGGGGTTGTCGGGTTCGCGCTGATAATTGCTGTAATCGGCGTCGCTGCCCGCGTTACGGGCGTTGCCCAGCGTCCAGTTGTAGCGCGAGTACGGGTTGCCGCCCATGCGATTCACCGTGATGTTGGCAGCGCGGGCCACATCTTCGGGGGCCTGCGACATGCCGTAGATGAACGGGCTGATCGGTTTGCGCTTCGCGCTCAGGTCCACCGTAACCTGCGCCGTGGTCAGGATCGGCGTGGGCGGCGGGGTATTGTCTTTGTAGAACTCGATGCCATCCAGGTAGTAGGGCGACTGCGGCTTGCCCGCCGTTTCCTGGAAGGTGAGCCGCCCGATGGGCTGGCCCCCGGCCTGCAAATCATCGAGCGGGATGAAAACCTCTTGCCAGCGATTGGCCGCCAGTGCCTTGTCCGGTAGGTAATTAGAGAGGACGACGCGCTCGCCGCCCAGCGTGACGCCGATGCGCTGGCCGCCATCCGGCCCGCCGTTGATCCAGAAGTGCAGATGGCTATACTTGCGCGAGTCGGCGTTGTTCTGGGCTTTCCAGTCGGCGACCGAGAAAGCGCCCCAACCCTCGCCATACGTCACCTTGACCGTCGGGTGGCCGTCGCGCGGGGCGTCGTTGCTTTGCAAGTCGAACTTGGCGCCGCCCCAGGATGCATCTTCCCAGCTATCGGCGAGCTTGCCCGCGCTGTAAACCACGAACGGCGGCACAGCGGGCGCGGCCTGGCTCACCGGCTGCGCCGCCGCCCCGGATGTCGCCGTGGGCGGGGCGGGCGGATTGGTGCTCGCGGGCGGGGGGGGATTCGTGCCCGCGGGGAACGCCTGCGGCGTGGCGCCGGCAGGGCTGATCGGCGTGGCCGCACCGGGCAAGCCCGGTCCCGGCTGCAAATCCTGGATCGA
>JAICKM010000802.1 GCA_025927935.1 Chloroflexia bacterium
CTCGGTTGCCTGGGCCATAGTTTCACCTCCTTTCGCCAAAACTCCTACCTGGCACACGTCCGACTTTAGTCCCCGGCGGGCGGTTCCTCCGCCGGTTCGTCCAACCAGCCGTGCAGCTCATGCAGCTCGGGGGCCGGCTGGACGCCCGGATCGGGCGAAGCGCTCGCCGTCCGTTTGCGCCGGGTGGCCTGTTGGGCGCGATAATTGGCCGCTTGCGCGGCCACCGTGCCCAGCACGCCGTTGATAAAACGGCTCGAACTATCGCTGCCGAACCGTTTGCCCAGTTCCACGGCCTCGTTAATGGCGGCCTTGAGCGGGACGTCGGTATCGAACAGCAATTCCTGGATGGCGAGGCGCAGCACGTTTTTATCGACTTTCGCCATCTGGTCCATCGGCCAGTTGGGGGCCGCGGCGGCGATAATCGCGTCCAGCTCGTCCACATGGCTCGTCACACCCAGGACCAGGGTGCGCGCAAACTCGGCCCCCTCGCCCGCCATGCCGTTCTCGTCCAGATGGCGCGCGAGCACGTCGGCGGCCGGGTGGCCGGTGCTGTCCACTTCGAACAGCGTTTGCAAGGCCAGCACACGGGCCAGCCGGCGAACACTAGTTACCATCGCCGCGGCTCCCGCCCGTGCTCAGGCTACATCCTCAATAAACACATTCACTTCGGCCACCGGTATGCCGACCATTGTATCGAGCGCCTCACCCACGCGCGCCTTGACCGTCTCGCCCAATTCGTGCAGATTGACGTTCGGATCGGCCACCACACTCAAATCGACGCACACTGTGCCGTCGCGGATCTGCAGGCGCACGCCGTCATGCGCTCCCTGCCGGCCCTGGCGCCGGTTCCACCGGTTGCCCAGCGTCAGATGGCCGGCGGCGCCCATGCGCGCCACCCCGGCGACCTCGCGCGCCGTCAGGCTCACGATCATGGCCAGGACGCTCGGCGCTATCCGCACGCGGCCCAGCCGCGGTTTCTCCGTGCTCAAGAGGCACCTCCCGCTGCGGCGGCCCCGGCGCCGGGATGCGCGGACCGGGACTCGCCGGGTCCGGCGCACCGGCGGGCTTGCCGGTCGCCGCGGTCACCAGATCATCCATGTGCCGCACCAAAAAGCCGGTATCGAGATCGCCCTTCACGAAGGCCGGGTGGGCCAGGATCTGCTGCTGAAAGGCAACCGTGGTCACGGGGCCGATGACGATGCACTCGGCGAGCGCGCGGCGCATGCGCGCGATAGCCTCCGTACGGTCTTCGCCCCAGACCAGGATCTTGCCTAACAGGGAGTCGTAGCTGGCCGGCACCCGATAGCCGGAATACACGTGGGAATCCACCCGAACTCCGATACCCCCAGGCGGCAAGAACAGATCGATCACGCCCGCCTGCGGCAGGAAGCCCTTGGCCGGGTCTTCGGCGTTGATCCGGCACTCGATGGCGTGCCCCGCTATTCTAATATCTTTCTGCTGGACCGTCAAGGGTAGGCCCGCGGCGATGCGGATCTGCCACTTGACCAGATCGATGCCCGTGACCATCTCGGTGACGCCGTGCTCGACCTGGATGCGGGTGTTCATCTCCATGAAATAGAAGGCGCCGTCCCGGTCGACCAGGAACTCCAGGGTGCCGGCGTTCTGGTAGCCGATATACTTGCAGCCTCTGACCGCCGCCGCGCCGATGGCCTTGAGCACGGCATCGCTGAGGCCGGGCGCGGGCGCTTCTTCGAGCACCTTCTGGTGGCGCCGTTGCAGCGAGCAATCACGCGTGCCCAGGTGGATAATATGGCCGTGGTTGTCGCCCAGCACCTGCACCTCGACGTGGCGCGGCGCGGTCAGGTACTTCTCTAAATAGAGATCGGCGTTGCCGAACGCGCCGCGGGCCTCGTTGGACGCCACGGCGTAAGCGTCGGCCAGGTCGAACTCGTTCTCGACCACGCGCATGCCGCGCCCGCCGCCGCCGCCCACCGCCTTGAGCAGCACGGGATAGCCGATGGCCGCCGCGCGCTCGCGGGCCTCGGCTTCGTTGAGCAGGGCCTGGCTGCCAGGCAGCACCGGCAGCCCCGCCTCGCTCATGATCTGGCGGGCGCGGGCCTTGTCGGACATACGCTCGATGACCGCGGGGGCTGGGCCGATGAAGGTGATGCCCAACTGGGCGCAGATCTCGCCGATGTAGGGGTTTTCGGAGAGGAAGCCGTAGCCGGGGTGGATCGCGTCGCAGCCGCTGATCAGCGCGGCGCTCATAATCGCCGGGATATGCAGATAGCTCTTGGCGGGCGGCGCCGGGCCGATGCAGACGCCTTCGTCGGCTTCGCGCACGGCCAGGGTATCGCGGTCGGCCTCGGAGAAGGCGACGACGGAGGGTACGTCCAACTCGCGGCAGGCGCGGACCACACGCAGGGCGATCTCGCCCCGGTTGGCAACAAGGATCTTATTGAACATGGGGCTAGGAGCGACCGGCACGGATTTGCTCGGCGACCGTGTCGACTTTATGTTGCATGGAGGTCGGTTTGTCGCGGCGCTCGTCGATCTTCAGGGTGGTGCCGACGCGCTGCGCGCCCGCCGCGAAGATCGCGTCGTTCATGGCCTCGCAGGCAGCCCACACGGCGGCCCGCTCACCTTCCAGCACGGTGCCCATGGGGTTCAACTGATAGGTCACGCCCGGCTGCTCGGCCAGCACCGCCAGCGCGGCGGCCACGTAGCGGCTGACGCTCGGAGTCCCCGTGCCCAGCGGCGAGAAAGTCACCTCGGCAATCACTTTCACAGGTACGCCTCCGATTGCTCGATAGTCGCGGTCGGGGCGATGCGCTTGATCAGGCCGCCCAGCACCTTGCCCGCGCCGATCTCCCAGAACGTCGTCACCCCGGCGCCGATCATGAACTGCACCGACTCGACCCAGCGCACCGGGGAGACGAATTGTTCGACCAGCAGGCGGCGGATCTCGGCGGGGTCTGTTTCGGGTTGCGCGGTGACGTTGGGGATCAGCGGCACCTGCGGAGGCTGCAAAGAGACCGCGGCCAGGATGCCTTCCATGTGCGCGGCGGCGGGGCGCATCAGGCGCGAATGAGAGGCGATGCTGACGGCCAGCGGCATGATCCGGCGCGCGCCCCGCTCTTTCGCCAGCGCCCCGGCCCGCTCC
>JAICKM010000471.1 GCA_025927935.1 Chloroflexia bacterium
GTGGTGCTCGCGGCCCTGCTCCTGGGGTTGCTGGTCGCGCTGGCCGCGCCCCGGCCCGCCGCAGCCCACGGCGGCATCGTCTGGGTGGATGACAACTACGGTGCGTTCCACATCGTGGTGCAGACCATCCCGACCACGAACCAGCACGAGTGGCGCTTCACCGTCCTGGTGAACGAGTTCGACAACGGCGACCCCATCGCCGATGCCCAGGTGCGCGTGCGCGCCGCGCTGACAGGCACCGCGGATTCGCTGGTCGAGGTCACGGCGCCGCCGGAGGCCGGGCAGCCCGGCTTTTATGACGTGCCCATCCGCACACCCCAGGACGGCATCTGGGCCGTCAGCGTACACGTGCAGCGCAACGGCAAAGAGGGCACCGCCACGTTCGATATGCCGGTCCAGTCGGCCACGGACTACGGCGCGGCGGTCTGGGTGCTGGCGGCGCTGCCGATCTTGCTGGCGCTCGGCATTTTTGTCTACTACTGGCGCCAGCCGCCGAAAGCCGCGGTGCCGCCCCTAGATCCAGCGGCTGCGGTAGAACCAGAAGAGCATGACGACTGGGACGATGACCAGGGAGGCAATGAGTCCCCAGAACACAACCGGGTCGTCATAGGGAATGAAGCGGGTGAAGTTCATGCCGCCGAAGCCGACGATAAACGAGATCGGTAGGAAAATCGTCGAGATGATCGTCAGGCGCTTCATCACCGTGCTCAGGTTGTTGTTGACACTGCTCAAATACGCGTCCAGCACGCCGCCCGTGGAGTCGCGTTGCGTATCGGCCAGTTCGTAGACGGAGACCATCAGGTTATGCACATCGCGCAGGTAGATCTGGTTCTCCGGGCGCACAAAGGCGGCGCCGGGGTTGCTGAGCACGTTCAACCCCTCGCGCACGGGAGTCGCCTGCCGCCGGATCGTGACCAGGTTGCGTTTCACGATGAAGACCTGGTTGAGTAGCTCGCGGTCGGGCCGGTCGATGACCGTGTCCTCCAGATAGTCGATCTGGTCGGCGGTGTGCTCCAGCGCGTCAAAATAGGTGTCGGCGGTATCGTCCAGGATGCGGTAGAGCAGGTAATCCGGCCCGCGCTCCAGCGGGTGCGGATCTTCGTCATCCTGGTGGTTATCGACCTCGTTCCAGATCCTGTCCACTAATTTCAGTCCTGCATCGCGCACGGTGATCAGATAATTGCGGCTCAGGTAGGAGTGAAGTTCGTAGCTGTCGACGTTACAGATCAGGTCTTCAGGAGGAGCGGATTTGGCCGTGACTTGTGGCCCCCGGCGCGACGCCGGTGTGCCCGCATGCCCGGCGTGCTGATCCGCGGCATGATGCGGGCCGCCTAGCATATCGCCGGCCTCGACGAAGACGCCATGCGCGATGATGAAGACATAGCCGTCATATATCTCGATCTTGCCGCGCTCGTTGGGGCTGCGCAGGTCTTCGATGGTCAGCGGGTGGAAGTGGAAGTAGCTCGCCAGCCAATCGATGGCGGCCGGGTCGGGTTCGATGATGTCGAGCCAGAATAGCGGCCGGTCGTGGACCTTGGTGCAGCCACGCGGCACATTCTGTTCGATCCACCGGCGCGCTTCCGCGCCGTCGGTGATTTTGCTCTCCGTGGTCAGTACGCGCAGCGGCATAACGTCTCCTGCGGTGTTCGCGCTTGCTGCCCGGTGGCCGCCGGAGAAATCGCGAGCGCCCTTTGCGCCTATTATAACGTGGCAGCCCGCCCGACGACACTATCACCCGGCGCGGGCCGTTGGCCGTGCGTCCGCCCTGGCTAGAGGATGATCAGCAGGTAGCGGCACGGCTCCGGACCGGCATTGGCGAAGTTGTGGACAATATCACCGCGGAAGGTCACGGAATCGCCGGTCTCCAGCGTGAGTTCCTGGCCCGCCAGCGTACAGCGCAGGCGGCCCGCGACCACGGTGATATGCTCCTCGACGCCCGGCCGGTGAGGCGGGAAGGCGCCCGTTTCCTGCCCCGGCGGGATGTCATACCAGATCACTTCCACGCCGCGGTGCAACAGCGCCGGGGCTAGCCCTTGCCGCTCCACCCCGGAGCGCGGATCGACCAGTGTGCGCCGCTCGCCCCGGCGCACCACGCTGATCGCCTCCCTGGGCGGCCCGCCGTCCTCGCCCAGCAACGCCGACACGGTGCAGCCCAGCCCCTCGGCGATGCCCGCCAGCAACTTCACCGTCGGGTTCTTGCGCCCGCGCTCGATATCCGACAGCATGGCCCGGCTGACACCGGTGCGCTCGGCCAGCGCCTCCAACGTCAGGCCCAGGGCCAGCCGCCTTTCGCGGATGCGCGCGCTCAAGTCCATGCCTCCAGCCTCCTTCTCTCCGTTTCCGTTATTGTAGCATATCTCTGCTATAGCAGAAACCGGAGGGGGCATGGCCTGTGCAGTGGCGCGACGCCGAGCGCGATTGCTCGCGGAGCGGTGCGTAGCACATCGCGCCCGGCGCCCCAGGGTCTATTCAACCGCTCACTGCATCAGGGACGGCCCCTGGATGAGGCGGCGGAGGACCGCCTCGCGGACCTGTAGCGGTGAAATCCCCGCGTTGCGAAGCACATCGGCGCTCACGTCCCGGCTCTCGTAGGTCAGGGCGAGCAGCAGGTGTTCGGTGCCCAGGTAGGCGTGGCGGAGCCGGGTGGCCTCGTCCACGGCACGGGCGATCACCTGTTTGGCGCGCGGGGTCAGGCCGATTGGGCCGCTCGCGGGCAGATCGCCCCGACCGACGATTGCTTCGACCGTCGTGCGGGCGGCCGGCAAATTAAGCCTCAGATCGGCGAGTGCCAGTCCGGCGACGCCCTCCTGTTCGCGGATCAGGCCGAGCAGCAGATGTTCGGTGCCCAGGTAGTTGTGGTTTAAGCGTTGGGCTTCTTCCTGCGCCAGCACGAAGACCTTGCGAGCGCGGCGCGTAAAGCGGGTGAAAGGACCACGCCCCCGATTCGGGGGTGTGAAGGGATGTATGGCTGTTAATAGTCGTTGTAGCAGGCGATTCATTGCTTTGTTCCTTTCTACCCGTGCTTCTTGCCCCGGCGGGCGTCACGCCCGCCCGTGCGGCGAAAGATGGCCGCATAAGTGGCGTCGAGTCGCGCGGGATTGACCGGGGACACAGGTAGATCGCCGATGAGGGCGCGGGCATTCTGGAGGCCGCCGTAGAAGCTGCGGCAGTGCTCGCATTCCAACAGGTGGCGCTCGACCAGGTCGGCTTCGTCAGGCGTCGCCAGGCCGTCCTGATAGCTGGAGATCAGCGGTCCCATGTGCGGGTGCGGTTCGCTCGGAGCCAGGCGGGTGCGGATGGTCATCGGGAACCTCCTTCCTCGGAGCGGGCGCACTCCTGGGCATACGCCGTGCTGAAGGCTTTTTTCGCCCGGTAGAGCCGTTTCTTCAAGTTCTCGCGCGAGAGGCCCAGGATCGCGCAGATCTCGCCGATGCTGAAGCCCTCGCGCCAGTGCAGCAGTAGCGGCGCGGCATAGTCGGGCTTGATGGCTGCCAGGCTCCGCTCGACCAGGTCGGTCTCGGCATAGCGGCTGTCCAGGAGGATCTCGCCGGCTGGCGGGCGCTCCGGCGGGTGGTCGCCGAAGGACAGGACGTGCTTCCATCCGGCCCGGCGCACCGCGCTCCGCGCCGTGTTCGTGGCGATTTTGTACAGCCACGGGCGCGGTCGCAGATCGGGCCGGGTGCGGGGCAGCGCCTGATACGCTTTTACGAACGTCTCTTGCACCAGGTCCTGCGCCAGGTCGGCGTCGCCGCAGAGACGGGCCAGGTAGCGGCCCAACTGTGGGGCATACGTTTGGTACAGCCGCTCGAATTCGGCGACATCTTGCCGGCGTAAGGCGGCCGTATCAAATCCAGAATCGCCTGTGAAATAGGCCAGGGATGGATGCACTGCCTGTCTCCCTTTGTGTCTGCGCTAACCTTCATATAGTACAACGCCGCGACTGGCGCGAATGGGGACAGGACACCGGACTGGCGTGCTATAATGAACCCGGCTAAAAGTAACATCCCAAGGAGGCACAGCGCGATGGACCTACCGGTACCGGTCAGCGGGTTCGCGGAGGTGGATGGCGGGCGGCTCTATTATGAGACGGCGGGCGACGGGCGGCCCCTGGTGCTGCTCCACGCGGGCATTGCCGACAGCCGCATGTGGGACGCGCAGATGGCCGCGTTCGCCCTCCATTATCAGGTGATCCGCTACGATCAGCGCGGCTATGGCCTGTCCAGCGTGCCGGACGCCCCTTACGCGCCCGCGCGGGATCTCCAACAGTTGCTGCATTACCTGGGAGCTACGGCCGCGTTGCTGGTGGGTCTTTCGGGTGGGGGGTTGCTGGCGCTGGACTTCGCGCTGGAATACCCGGAGCTGGTAGACGCCCTGGTCGTAGCCGCGCCGGGGCTGAGTGGCTTCCAGTGGTCTCCCGCGATGGAAGCGCAAAGCAAGCAACTTGGCGCCGCGCTCCAACGCGGCGATGTCCCGGCGGCGGTCGATCTGTGGCTGGCGCTGTGGGTTGATGGCCCCGCCGCCCCCGTGGGGCGCGCGGACCCCGCTGTGCGCGAGCGCATGCGCGAGTTGCTGACCGATCTCTTCTCGCGCCCGCGCGGCGCGGGCGAACCGCGGTTGCTGGAACCGCCCGCGATTGGCCGCCTGGCCGCGATCCCTTGTCCCACGCTTATCGTCGTCGGCGACCAGGATGTGCCCGACATCCTGCGTATTACGGATCTGTTGCAGGCCAAGATCCCCGGCGCGCGGCGGGTTGTCTTGCCCAACGTCGCTCATATGGTCAACCTGGAACGCCCCGCCGAGTTCAACGCGCTCGTGCTCGACTTCTTCCAGGGGCGCTGACCGCCCGCGGGCGCTATGCTACAATACGGCGTGCGGGAGGTTCGGCATACGCCCACCCCGCACCCCGCCAGGAGGATACAACTACCGATGGATACTGCCGATCTGCGGGAGGCGGCGCCCGGCGGCCCGCCGCAGGCGCGTGTCGCCTGGATCTTTGCTGCGGGGCCGGATGCCGCGATGCCCGCCTGGCCCTGGCTGCCGCCGCCCGATGTAGTGATCGCCGCCGACGGCGGGCTGGCCCACGCGTTGCGCCTGGGCCAGGTGCCCGCCGTGGCTCTCGGCGACTTCGACAGCCTCGACCCCGGCACCCTGGCCGAGTTTCAGGCCCGCCACCCGGAGTGCGACGTGCGCCACTATGTCCACGAGATGAAAGTGGAGACCGATGCCGAACTGGGCGTGGTGGCCGCGGCAGAGCAGGGGGCTACCGAAGTCGTGCTGACCGGCGTGCTGGGCGGGCGCTGGGACCACAGCCTAGCGAACCTGTTGCTGCTAGCCCATCCGCTGCTGGGGCGCATCCCGGCGCGGCTGGTGTCTGCCGATACGGAGATCTTCTTGCTGCGCGGTCGCGCCGCCGTCCAGGTCTGGGGCCGGCCCGGCGACACCGTCTCCGTGTTGCCGCTCGACACGGTGGAAGGGGTGACGCTGAGCGGGTTGCAGTATCCCTTGCTGGAAGAGACGCTGTACACCGGGTTCGGGCGCGGAGTCAGCAACGTGCTGGCCCATCCCCCGGCCAGCATCTCGATCCGCAACGGCCTGGCCTGGGTCGTCGTCATTCACCAGGGAGAGTGAGCCATGCAGGTGCGGACCAAAATCTGGATCGAGCAAGACGGCGCGGTGATGCTGTCCGATTGGCGGGTGGCCCTGCTCGAAGCGGTGGAGGCGACCGGCTCGCTGGCCGAGGCCGCGCGGCA
>JAICKM010000017.1 GCA_025927935.1 Chloroflexia bacterium
CGCAGCGCCCGCCAGGGCTTGCAGGTCAGCTTCTACGGCGACGGCCTGGCCTGGATCACGGTCTGGCCGCCCAACGACGAAAAGAGCGGCTCGCGTGTGGACCTGGACAGCAGCCGGCGCGACGCGGACGTGCTGCGGTTCCGGGAGCATCTGCACGCACTGGAGCACAAACCGGCGCCGCCCCTGGTCGCGGGACCATCCCAGGACCCCGGCCCGCGCTAGGCGCCGGCAGGCGATGCACGAAAAAGGCGGCTCCCCGCTGGGGAGCCGCCTTTTTGTTGCTTGTGAAGCTGGGCCTTAGACGAACAGCGGGGCCAGCACCAGGGTGATAGTCGCCAGCAGCTTGATCAGCACGTGCAGCGAGGGGCCGGCGGTGTCCTTGAAGGGGTCGCCCACCGTATCGCCCACGACCGATGCCTTATGCGCGTCGGTGCGCTTACCGAGCACTTGCCCATCAGCGTCGCGCAGCCCGCCGGCCTCGATGAACTTCTTGGCGTTGTCCCAGGCGCCGCCTCCGTTGTTCAGCACGTTCGCCAGCAGGATACCGGCCATGGTGCCGACCATCAGCAGCGCACCTTCAGCCTCCCAGCGCAGGATCAGACCGATGATCACCGGCGTCCCGACGGCCAGCAAACCGGGCGCGATCATCTCGCGCAGGGCGGCGCGGGCGCTCACGTCCACGCAGCTTGCGTAGTTGGGGCGCGAGGTACCGGCCATGATGCCGGGGTCGGCCTTGAACTGGCGGCGCACTTCCTCGATCATGCCCTGGGCAGCGCGGCCCACGGCGCGGATGGCGAGCGAGCTAAACAGGTAGACCAGCATGGCCCCGATGAAGCCGCCGATAAACACCTCGACCTTCGAGAGGTTGACCGGCAACACGCCGTCGACGATCTGCAGCTTGGGGTTAATCTGGCGCACCTTGTCCAGGTAAGCCGAGAAGAGCAGGAAGGCGGCCAGCGCCGCCGAGCCGACGGCATAGCCCTTGGTCAGCGCCTTGGTCGTATTGCCCACGGCGTCGAGGCCGTCGGTGATGTTGCGGGTGCTCTCCGGCTGGTGCGACATTTCGGCGATACCACCGGCGTTGTCCGTGATCGGGCCGAAGGTGTCCATCGCCAGGATATAGGCGCAGGACATCAACATGCCCATGGTCGCCACCGCCGTGCCGAACACGCCGGACGCGATACGCGGGTTCACCAGGAAGCCCAGCACATTGGCTTCCCCGGCGGCATCCAGCGTCACGCCCGACCCCAGGTGCGGCTGGCCCTGCGTGCCGAGCCAGAAGGAAAGCCCCAGCGCGATGGAGATGGAGATGGTCGGCAGGAAGGTCGTCTCGAAGCCGATTGCGATACCGGAGATGATCGTCGTGGCCGGGCCGGTTTTGGTGGCCTCGGCGATCTCCCGCACCGGGCGCCAGGACCCGGCCGTGTAGTACTGGGTGATATAGACGAAGGCGATGGAGGTCGCGATGCCGACCAGCCCGGCCAGGCCGAACCAGAGCCAGCTTTCGGACGGGAACATCAGGAACGAGACCAGCATCATGAACACGGCGGAGAGAGCGGCCACCACGAAGTAGCCGGTGTTCAGCGCACGCAGCGCCGCCACGTCGGTCACGTCGGCCCCGCCGCTGCCGCTGACGCGGGCGCTGAGCAGGCCGACCAGCGACGCGATCAGCCCGAAGGCACGCACGACCAGCGGGAAGAGGATCCAGGCGACGCTGGTGCCGCCGGTAATCGCGTACAGCAACACGCCCAGGATCATGGCGCCGATATTCTCGGCGGCCGTCGACTCAAACAGGTCGGCACCGCGGCCCGCGCAGTCGCCCACGTTATCGCCCACGAGGTCGGCGATCACGGCGGGGTTGCGCGGGTCGTCTTCCGGGATACCGGCTTCGACCTTGCCCACCAGGTCGGCGCCCACGTCGGCGGCCTTGGTATAGATACCGCCGCCCAACTGGGCGAAGAGCGCCACAAACGAGGCGCCGAAGCCGAACCCGACGATCAGGAACGGGGCCTGCGAAGGGCCGCCGCCGATGGCGCTATAAGCTTCATAAATGGCATACACCCCCAGCAGGGAGAGCGACACCACCAGAAAGCCCGACACCGCGCCACCGCGCAGGGACACGGTCAGGGCCTCGCCCAGGCTGCGCCGGGCCGCCGAAGCCGTGCGCAGGTTGGCCTGCACCGCCACAAACATGCCGATGAAACCGGAGATACCCGAACAGAGAGCCCCGAGCAAGAAAGCAATCGAGGTCATCACGCCCAGCTGGCCCGCCCCGACCGACGACAGGCCCAGCGTGCTACCGGGAATGAGAGCAATGAGGATCCCGATCAGTACCGCTGTCACCACCGCGAGCATGGCAATCGTGGTGTATTGCCGTCTGAGGAACGCCATCGCGCCTTCGAAGATCGTGCTGGCGACCGCCTGCATTTCAGGCGTGCCCCGGTCGCGGCTCAACACGTCGCGCGCCAGGTACACCGCAAACAGCACCGAAATGATGCCGGCGACGGGCACGAACAGAGTTAATAGTTCAACCATTCACTCCTCCACGTATTGGATAGATAGGATCAACGGCGGCCTCCGGCGGCCAGGAGAGGACACGCCACAGCAGTGTAGCCGCGAGCCGGGGCAGCAATGTCGCCGGTCGCAAGAGCGCGAACCCGGATCCAGAGGATGGCATCCGAGGAGCCTGGGGCATTGTAACACATCGATACAATCCTGTAAAGGTAAGCAAAGTTGAGGAATCGGTACGTTTCTGCCACCTGCCCAGCGGCGCCCGCCGCCTCTGGAAGGCGGCGAATACGGCACGCGGCCCTTCTTGAGCGCCGCCCCACGCCGGCAAGGACTGCGGTGATCAATTCGTAAGAACACGAGCGGCCTTGCTGTATCATAAATGTGCCTGCCGCAGGGTAAAAGCAGAAGATCTGTAAGTATTTGCGTTTCGGCTATGCGCGGCCCGTTAATCTCGCCCCCCTATACTAAACCTTGCAATTAATCCATTGCCGGGTAGGGCTGCGCAACTCATTGGTGGCCGCGCGCAACTCCCGGCGCCAGTTCCATGCTACCATACGCGCTCGTTAGAGAGGCCATCGCAATCCCGCGTGTATGCAGTCGGAAAGGATCTTGAATAATGCGAGCACATCGCCCGCGCGTTTTGCTGTTCCTACTCCTGGCGCTCGCCGCGGGCGCACTGCTGGTGAGCAGCCGCCCGGCCAGCGCTCATCTGCCGAGCGCTCAGGGGGTGGCCCCCGCTCCCCCGGCGGCGCCCTTCAGCCCCGTCCTGACCGATGTGGCGGTTGGCCCGTCTGTGGCTGCACCCGGCAGCCTGCTGGTCTTTACCTATACGGTCAGCGTTACCCAGTCGGAGTCGGTCGCCCTGGGTGCAGCCGTGCGGCCACAAGGCGAGGTTAACTGGATCAGCGACTCGTTGCGTGACCGCACCGTCGCGTTGGCGGTGGGCAGCAATGTCGTCACCCGCACCTACCTGCTGGACAACACGCCCACCCAGACCTATGATGCGCTCTGGACGGTCAACAGCCCTGATTTCCAGATTAACTACGACTCTGCCTCGCGCGACAGTGTGGTCACGACAACCGCGGCGCCGCCGACGGCCACGCCGATCAACACCGTGCCGCCCACCCAGACGCCGACCATTACGGCCACGCCCACCCAGACGCGCACACCCACGGCGACCAACACGCCCACCCACCCGGTGTTGCAAGACGTCTGGCTCGATCCGACCACGGTGTATCGCTTCGGCTATGTCACGCTCTACTATACCGTCTTCAGCCCGGCGGCCCAACAGATCGCCCTCGGCGCCGACATGGCCCCCAGCGGAACGCCCAATTTCGAGGACGATCCGGCGCACAACACGATTGTCAATATCAACGCCGGTGTCACCACGGTGAGCCGCATCTTTGCCGTCGGTGCGCGGGCGGCGGGCAGCTATGATGTGCGCTGGGGCATCTTCGATCCCACGTTCACCACGAACTACGATATTCAGGTGCGCAATAACGCGCTGACCATTGACCCGCAAAGCGCGACCAATACCCCCACGGTGACGAATACGCCGACGGCCACAGCCACCCCGATCCAGGTGTGTAGCTACAATGTCACCGCCAGCGCGAACGCCACCATCGTCCCTGGCACCACCCTGCTCGACCGCAGCAACAACTGCAACGATTGCACCAGCCACATCGATCTGCCCTCGGGGTTTCAGGTCCAGTTCTACGATGCGTGGTACACCTTCCTGCATGCCAGCTCGAACGGCAACCTGCAATTCCCCAACGCAACCGGCATCACTGACGGCTGCCTGCCCGAAGCGAGCCTTGGCCCGGCCATCGTGCCCTACTTCGAGGATCTGGACCTGTCCAGCCCCGGCGACGGCATCTATACCTCCGTGAGCGGCAGCGCACCCAACCGCATCTACAATATCGAATGGCGCGGCCAGCGCAACGGCACAACCAACCGGGTCCACTTTGAAGTCCGCCTCTACGAGGGCCAGTCGCGCTTCGATATGATTTATGATCTGGTGGACAATAACAGTTTGGACGCCGCCGTGGGTGTCCAGAAGGACACCACCACCTATCAGCAATACGGCGGCGCCTGCCATGCCGGGGGGCTGACGCACGGCCTCATGCTGACCTATCTCGGCTCGTGCGCCACGCCGACCGCCACGCGCACCAGCACGCCGATGACCACGGCGACCAATACCCCGACGCAAACCAGCGTCCCGGCCACTAGCACCCCAACACAAACCGGCGTCCCGGCGACCAGCACGCCGACCCAGACAGGTGTCCCGGTCAGCAATACGCCTACACAAACCGCCGTCCCGGCGACTAACACGCCCACGCAAACCGGTGTTCCGGCCAGCAGTACCCCGACGCAGACCACCATCCCCGTGTCGAACACACCGACGCAGACCACCATCCCCGCCAGCAGCACCGCCACGGCGACCAATAGCCCGACGAGTACCCGCACGACCACCGTCGTGCCGGACAATACGGCCACAGCGACCAGCGTGCCGGCCAATACGGCCACGGCCACGCCGATCCCGCCGTCCGCCACCGCGACGGTGCCGGCCAGTGTGACACCCTGCCCGATCCAGTTCGCCGATGTGCCGCCGGGCAGCACCTTCTATGACTTTATTCGCTGCCTGTCCTGCCAGAGCATCGTCGGCGGCTATAGCGACAACACCTTCCGTCCCGGTGCTAACGTCACCCGCGGCCAGGTCGCCAAGTTCGTCAGCAACGCGGCGGGCTACAGCGACGACATTCCCGCGGATCGCCAGACGTTCAGCGACGTGCCGCCGGGCAGCACCTTCTGGCTCTTCATCGAGCGGGCGGTGGCCCACGGCGTGATTAGCGGCTACAGCGACCACACGTTCCGGCCGGGCGCGAATGTCACGCGCGGGCAGGTCGCCAAGTTCGTCGCCAACGCGGCCCAGTTCACCGACGACGTGACCGGGCGGCAGACGTTCTCCGATGTAGATGCCAATAACCCCTTCTGGCTCTTTATCGAGCGGGCCTACGCACACAGCGTCATCAGCGGCTACAACTGCGGCCAGGCCCCCGCCGGCCCGTGCGACGGCGTGCGTCTGTACTACTTCCTGCCGGGCAACAACGTCACCCGCGGCCAGACCGCCAAGTTCATCAGCAACAGCTTCTTTCCGAACTGCCGGACGCCGCGCTAAAAACAGCAATCAGCGGGCAATCAGGCGGACGGCGGATATACGTGGAACATCCCAGGGGTTGCTGCGGCGCCCCTGGGATGTTCCATCCGGGGTAGGTCCTCAACTCAAAGGGCATAGTGCTTGCTACACATTGGCGAACTACGGATGATGAGGAGTGAGCATGGGTGATCTTGGGCATGAGCTATGGTTCGGGTGCTTTCTGACGCCGGATGCGCGCCAGGCGGCGGCAGTCGTGGAACTGACTCGTCTGGCCGACCGGCTGGGGCTGGATCTCGTGGGGGTGCAGGACCATCCCTACCAGGCGCGGTTCCTCGACACGTGGACCCTGCTGTCCGTGCTGGCGGCGGAGACCGAGCGGATCCGGCTCCTGCCGGACGTGATCAATCTGCCGTTGCGGCCCCCTGCGGTGCTGGCGCGGGCGGCGGCCAGCCTGGACGTGCTGAGCGGGGGCCGGGTCGAGTTGGGGCTGGGCGCGGGCGCTTTCTTCGACGCGGTAGTCTCGATGGGCGGCCCCCGGCGCGATCCGGGAGAGGCCATTGACGCCCTGGAGGAGGCGATCCACGTGATCCGCGCGCTCTGGACGCCCGGCCCGGCGGTCAGCTTCGAGGGAACGCACTACCGGCTGCACGGCGCCCAGCCGGGCCCGACCCCGCCCCATGCCATCGGCATCTGGTTGGGCGCGTACAAGCCGCGCATGTTGCGGCTGACAGGACGGCTGGCCGACGGCTGGATTCCATCGCTGGGCTACGCGCAGCCGGCGGAGTTGCCCGGCATGACCCGCCTGATCGACGAGGCGGCGCAGGCGGCGGGCCGCGACCCGGCGGCCATCCGGCGCGCCTACAACATCAACGGGCGGTTTGCGACCCAAGAGCGCGGGTACTTGCAGGGGCCACCGCGTGTGTGGATCGAGCAACTGGCTGAACTCGTGCTGGAGCAGGGGATGAGCGTGTTTATCCTCGGGCCGGGGGCGGACGCAGCGGGCGATCTGCGGCGCTTCGCCGAGGAGGTAGCGCCGGGCGTGCGCGAGATGGTTGAGCGCGCACGCGGGGAAGGCGGGCCGCCCGCGCCGCGGGTAGAAGGCCAACCGCCCACGCCGGTCGTGACCGCAGCTTCGCCGCCGCGAACCGGCCCGGCGCCGCGGGCCGCGGCACTAGATGAGGAGAAACGGCCCCACGTTCCCCCAACCACCGGCGCGCCGGTGACGCCGGTAGGCCGCGAAAGCCAGGAGACGCTGCTGCAAGTGCACGAGCATCTACGCACGGAGCTGGCGGAGATCCGCGAGGCGGCGGCCCAGGTAGCGGCAGGCAGCATGGATCCCGCAGCGGCGCGCACCCTGCTCAACCGGATGGCGATGCGCCAGAACTACTGGACGCTGGGGGCGTTCTGCGCGCAGTACTGCCGGGTAGTCAGCATCCACCACACCATCGAGGACTACCAGATGTTCCCCAGTCTTCGGCGTGAGGAGAAGGCCCTGGGGCCGGTGCTGGACCGGTTGCACTGGGAGCACGAGGTGATCGCCGAACAGATCGACCGCGTCGATCGGGCATTGGTGGCGATGATGAATGATCCGGCCAAGATCACCGAGGTGCAGCGCGCGGCGGACGAACTGGAGGCCATGCTCTTGTCACACCTGGCATACGAGGAAGATCAGTTGCTGGGGCCGCTCGGGCGGCTGGACATCGTCGTGTGAGGCGCAGAACCTGAAGCCACTGTGGTATAATCGGCCATGCACAAGCAACTCACCGTCAGCACGCACCGCAAGCGCGAGATGATCGACATCACCGACCAGGTGGCCGATGTGGTGGCGCGCAGCAACGTCAGCGAGGGGCGCTGCCTCGTCTTCGTCCAGCACACCACCGCCGCCCTGGTCATCAACGACGTGGCCGAGGCCGGATTCGCCCACGATTTCCTGCTCGCGCTGGAGCAGTTCCCCAGCCTGGCCTATACCCACCTGCACGCCGGGCGCGAACACCCCAAAGACCATCTGCTGGGCGCCTTGATCGGCGAGTCGAAAACGCTGCCGGTGGTGAACGGGGCGCTGGCCCTGGGCACCTGGCAGCGCCTTTACCTGGTGGAACTGGACGGCCCGCGCGCCCGGTATATCCTCGTGCAGGTCAGCTAGGCGCGATGGCGGAGCCGCCCCTGCTGCCGCCGCTGCTGGCGATTGGCGGCCCCACCGGCGTCGGCAAGAGCGCCCTGGGCATCCATCTGGCGCGTGTCTTCAACGGCGAAATCGTGACCGCCGACTCGCGGCAGGTGTACCGCGAGATGGATATCGGCACGGATAAGCCGCCGCTCTGGGAGCGGGCAGGCATCCCCCACCACCTGATCGATCTGGTCGCCCCCGACGAGCGGTATACCCTGGCCCGTTACCAGGCGCAAGCCTACGCCGTGATCGACGCCATCCAGGCGCGCGGGCACCTGCCGCTGCTGGTCGGCGGCACCCCGCTCTACCTGGCCGCCGTGCTGGAAGGGTGGCGCATGCCCGAAGTGGAACCGGACCCGGCCCTGCGCGCCCGCCTGGAAGCGCGCGCCGCCGCCGAAGGCCCGGCGGCCCTGCACGCCGAACTCCAGACCCGCGATCCCGCCGCCGCCGAACGCATCCTGCCCGGCAACACGCGCCGCCTGGTGCGGGCGTTGGAAGTCATTTACCTGACGGGCCGGCCCTTCTCCGAGCAGCAGCAAAAGGCGCCGCCGCCCCACCGCGTCGGGCGCCTGGCGCTGACGGCGGAGCGGGCCGAATTGCACCGGCGCATCGACCAGCGAGTCGAGCGCGAGGTGGCCGACGGCCTGGTGGAGGAAGCGGCGGGACTCCACGCCCGCGGCTATAGCTGGGCGCTGCCCTCGATGACCGGGCTGGGCTATCGCCAGTTCGCGCCCTACCTGCGTGGCGAGATTGCGCTGGACACGGCGCTGCAGCAACTCAAATGGGACACGCACGCCTTTGTCCGCCACCAGTACACCTGGTTCCGGCGCGATCCGGCCTGGGTCTGGATCGATGCCACGGCGGGCGTGCCGCTGGCCGAGGTGGAGCGGCGGGTGCGCCGCTGGCTGGCCGGCGGCGACCTGGGGCCGTCGATGGCCGGGGCCGAACCCCATCCGCTGACCCGGTGGCAGGTGCGCGCCGGGCAATGAAAAGGGGCGCGACCCGCGCGCCCCTCTCCCGCCGATTCGACCGGCGTCAGGCCGATGTCGCCAGGTCGCCCCAGCCCCCCACCGGCGCGGTGCCGAGGGGCAGAAAGTCGAACTCGCGGATACGCCGTTCTTCGGCTTCCAGAATGGCTTGCAAACTGCGCAGCGCGCGATATTGCAGCGCGCGAATGGCGCCTTCCTTCTTGTTCATGACGGCGGCGATTTCGCTGTTATCATAACCGGCAATAAACTTCAGGCAGATCACCTGCCGCTGCTCGGTCGTCAATTGCTTGATGGCCTGGCGCAGTTCGCTGGATGCGACGCTGCTTGCCAGCGCGGCTTCCGGGTCCACCGGCTCTTCCCGAATGAGCAGCGTATCGTCGAGCGGCAAAATTTCGCGCCGCGTGCGATAGTGATCGACCACCAGATTATGCGCCAGCCGGTAGAGCCAGGACGAGAACGGATAGCCATACCACGTATACCGGCCGATGGCCTCCCACGCCTTCAAAAAGACCTGTTCGCAAAGATCCTCGGCTTCGCACGGATTGCCGACCTTGTAATAGATGTATTTATAGATCTTCTCGACATAGGCGTGGTAGAGTTGCGCGAAAGCTTCCTGGTCGTGTTGCGAGGCGCGTTGGGCCAATTCAGCTTCATTGGTTAGCATCCGGAACTCCTCCTGCGGTGCATCGTGCTGCGGCGTGCACACACATGCACGTAAACAACTCCCTCTCCCTCCCTGCTTGCGGTGAGCAAGATATGTGCCAGCTACATAGTTCCTCAACAGCGCCAGGGTACCCCCGATCCATGAGCAGGGATCGTGCCCAGGCACGCACGCGCCAGGCACGCGGCAGAGATGGGAGGCAACGACACCCGCCGGCCTGCTGCGCATCTCCCCCGACCGCTCCATGCGGCGCAGAGGGGAGTCGCACGGGATAAGCGCGTGGGTGAGGCGGGCGCGCGGCATCACGCTCCCTCTTCCCGCCACGGGAAGGGGCCGGGGAGAGGTTGGCCCGGCGTCCGGATACTACCCGCCGCGCGCAAGAGCGGGACGAGCATTCGACGGCAGCGCTGTGCTTGCGCGTACTGGAGGGTGGGTGTATAATGATTGGCAACAGAAGGCACGCCATCCGCAGCAAGGGCTGTGCCGTCAGGAGACAACCGAGGCGTGGACTTATCGCTACAGATTAGCCAGGAACAATCACTCAAGGTCTCGCCGACTCTGATTGTTCTCAATCAATTGCTGGCACTCTCGTCGCTAGAGCTTCAGCAACTGGTCCAGCAAGAGCTGGGGGATAATCCCGCCCTGGAAATGGTAGAAGGCCGGCCATGTCCCACCTGCGGCATCCCCAGCACCGCGCCCATCTGCCCCTTCTGCGACAAAAACACCACCCCGCCCAGTAAAGACGCCCCCACGCCGACCAGTTCCACATCCGCCGCCGTCGACTCGCCCTCCGAGGATTGGTACCAGGATCACGGCGACCGCCGCAACGGCGCGAACCGGGCCGACGAGGACGGGGAGTTCGACCCGATGAGCCTGGTTGCGGGCGAGTCGAACCGCCTGGAGCAGATGCTGGCCGACCTGGCGCCGGGCCTGAAAGGCAACGCCCGCACGGTGGCCGGCTACATTCTGGGCAGCCTCGATGAGCGGGGCTATCTCTCGTGTACCCTCGACCAGGTGGCAAATGCCTGCGGCGTCGCGCCGGACGAAGCCGAGGAAGTGCTGTACCTGATCCAGCGCGCCGCGCCGACAGGAGTGGGCGCTCGCAATCTGCGCGAGTGCCTATTGCTGCAACTGGAAGAGATCAAAGAGCGGGGCCGCCCGGAACTAGTGCCCTTTGTCGAGGAGATCCTGCGCGATCACCTGACCGAGTTGGGCGAGCACAAGTTCACGCTGATTGCCCACACACTGGGCACCACGTATGATGCGGTCGTGACCGTGCGCGATTTTATTAAGGCGCACATGAATCCGCATCCCGGTTATGCGACCGACGGGCGCCCCTGGCCTATGCCCTCACCCGTGCGCTTTGTCGCCCCCGACGTGATCATCCGGCTGCGCAACAACAATTTCGAGGTCGAAGTGGTCGAGTCGTTGCGCTTCAGCCTGCGCATCAGCCCGATCTATCACCGGCTGGCCGCGGCGGCGGCGGCGCATCCGCAGGGCCGGGTCACGGCCAACGGCAACGGCCACGGGCCGGACGCCGACGGCAGCGGCGGAGAAAACAACGGCGAGTTCAGCCTGCCTACCGTGACCATGGCCGGCATGTCGGACAACGACCGCGAGCATATCCGCCGTTATGTCAACCGATCACGGCTGTTCATCTCCAATATCGCCCAGCGGCGCGAGACCATGCGGCGGATCACCAACTGCCTGGTCGAAGTGCAGGGCGACTTCTTGCGCCACGGCGTGCGCCACTTGCGCCCGCTGACCCGCGCCCAGGTCGCGCAGTACCTGGGCCTGCATGAGTCGACGGTCAGCCGGGCCACCGCCGATAAGTATGTGATGCTGCCCAACCGGCAGGTCATCCCCTTCGCCGACTTCTTCCAGGCATCCCTGAGCGCCAAGGACCGCATCCGGGAGATGATTGTCACCGAACCGAAACCCCTTACCGACAAGGAAATTGTGCAGCGACTGCGGGAGCAGGGCGTGCGTATCGCCCGGCGAACTGTGACGAAATACCGCAACCAGCTCGGCATCATGCCATCGACTTTCCGCTAGCCGCCAGGAGGTTGCCTTGGACGACCAGCACCCGGAGCCGCAAAGCTCCGCCGCGCCGCCCGCCGATTCTGCGCCCGACCCCAGCCCGCGCCCCATCGCAGAACGCCTGCGTGAGGGGATCATGCTGTTACGCAACGGCGACCGCGCGGGCGCGTATGCCGTTTTTCACAGCGCCGCCGATACCGCCCCCGATAATCTGAACGCCTGGATCGGCGTGGCGCTCAGCAGCACCAGCCTCGACGAGTCCGCCGACGCGCTGGCTACAGCCGAGCGCCTGGACCCGAACAGCCGCTTTGCCGCCCAGGCCGAGACCGATCTGACCCGGCGGCGGCCCGGCTTTGCCGAAGCTCTCGCCGCCGCCCGCGAACGGGCAGCAAGCGCCCCGGCGCCTGCCGCCGGTGAACCGGAGCCGGGCGCCGCGCCACCGGCTGCAGCCGGGCCGCCCGCGGAGCGGGCGCCCATCCAACCCGGCGCGGAAGCCGACGCCCCCGTCATGCCCGCCGCCGAGACCGCGGTGATCGCCGCCGGGCCGCGCCTGGGCGGGCAGGCCGAACTCCAGCCCAAGACGGACGACCGGATGAGCCGCGCCTTGCTGACGCTCCTGGTCGGCGTGCTGGCCCTGGTGGTGATCGGCGTCGTGGGCCTGGGCCTCGCCAACAGCCCCATCTTCGGCCCGCCGCCACCCCGCCCCACCGCGACGCCCACGGTTGCGCCGACCAGTACGGTGGCGCCCTCGGCGACCCTGCCGGTCGCGCAGGCGCCGCCGTCGCTCACGCCCGTGCCGGCCACGCCGACAGCAGCCAGCCGCGGACCGCTGGGCGCCACCGGCAGCCCCACGGCGGTCGATCCGGCCATGACAGCGGCGATCAGCGCGGTGCAGGCCGGACGCTACGCCGACGCGATCCCGGTGCTGGAGGCGGCGACGGAGCGCAATCCGACGGACGCCGCGGCGCTGTACTATCTCGGCATCGCCTATCTGAACGCACCCGACCGCCCGCACGGAGCCGAGGACGCCACGCTGACCCTGCGCACGTTGCAGGCCCAGCATCCGCGCTGGGCGCCGGGCCTCGATATGCTGGCGCGCAGCCTGATCGCGCAGGGCCAGTTCCGCGACGCCGTGCCCCCCGCCCACCAGGCGGTGGAAAGCGATCCGGGGCGCCCGGAGTATTGGACGACGCTGGCGCGGGCCTATGAGGGCGCCGGGGCCACCGCCGAGGCAACCCTGGCCTACGCGGAAGCGGCCAAGCGCAGCCCCAGCACGACCGGCACGCCCGCGCCGGGCAGCGCCACGCCGGCCACCGGCACGACCACGCCGGGCGCTGAGGCCAGTCCCACCGGTAGCGCCACGGCGGAAGCCGGGACCACCCCCGGCGCGAACGTCACCACCACAGTAGGCGCCACGACCACCGCGGGCGCCACAGGCACGGCTACGGCCACGCCCGCAGGCAGCTTGCTCGCCCCGGCGGGCGCCGGCACGGTCGTGCCGGCGCCCAGCACGCCCGGCGCGGCCACCGCCACGGCGACTACGCTGCCCGCGCCGAGCGGTATTCGCTGATGTAGAACCAGCCACAGCAGGCAAACCACGAGGGCCGCCGGGCAACCGGACGGCCCTCTGTTCGTTCTACCGGATGCCGCGCGTGGAGCGGGCGGCCCTCGTGCGCATTGCGTACAGACGTTCGCGTTGCGAACCGGGCCGGCGCGGTGCTATAATTGGGCTACTCGGCGGGTCCAGGCGCCCGCACATCTCACACGCGCGTTGGCAGAAAGGCGCGTAGGCCGCACAATGATCGGGAAGTGGGTACGCCGCCGGCGCGCGCTCCGGCGCCGTCCGGTCCAGAGGCCACAGCCGGATTCTGCCGCAGCGGCAACCACCGCGACCTCGTCGCCATCCCCCGCCCTGTCCCCGGCAGACGATCCGCGCCTGGAACTCTATTTGCAGCAGATCGCCGATCTCCCCGCGCATGACCGCGCCATCATCGTCGGCGTGCTGCAAACGATCCTCGACGAAGAGGCGGCGTATGCCCGCCGCGTCGTTGCCGAGTAGGCGGCCCCATGGACGAATCCACGCGCGACACCATCGAATTTCTGATCCGCCGCTATGCGCTCCATGACCGGCTGCCGGTCGATCTGGGCGGCCTGCTGGACCGGTTCACCGTGCGCCGCTATCCCTTCACGGCCTGGACGCTCGGCTTCGCGGTCGTGCGGCCCCGCGAGATCCACATCGGCGTCAACGCCGGGCTGCCACTGCCCTGGCAGCGCATGGCCGAGGCGCACGAGGTGGGCCATATCATCGCCTACCACCCGCACCGGCTCTACACCTGCAAAGCCTACCAGTGGGATCAGGAGGATCACGAGCGCACGGCGCAACTGGCCGCGGCGCTCTTGCTGGTGCCCGCCACCGCCATGCAGACCTACGGGGCGGAGTTCACGCCCGCGCAATTGGCCCGGCTGCTCCAGGTGCCCACCGCGCTGGTCGATCTGCGCTGGACGCAGGCGAAGCTGGAGGGCGCGGTTTAGGCGGAGCGCTCGCCCGGCGCTCCGCGCAGGATCTCGCCGAAGACTTGCAGCCAGTAGGCGTTGAAGTCGGGCGCGCAGGAAGATCGAATTCAGGCAGATGTTGAGGGTGAGGAAAAACAGCGGCAGCGTATCGGCGCCGGACTCCACGGCCACGTAGCGGTCGAAGGGGCCGCCGAAGGGCGCCACCTGGTTGCCCTGGGCACGCAGCACGGCGAACCCGCGCCGGTAGGAGAACAGGTAATCGGGCAACAGGGCGGCGGGCGCCGGCCCGCTCGCCAGGTGCCGGTTGAGCACCTCGACCACCGTCGGAGCGGCGATCCCCTCATAGGCGAAGATCATGCTTAGGTAGGGATTGCGCTGCTGCGGATCGAGGGCCAGAGGCGCGGCAAAGGCCAGCCGCCGGTAGGGCAGCAGATCGCCGCCATCGGACGGCGCCCGCGCCAGCCGCTTCACCGACGCGCCGTTAGCGATGCTGGTCTCCAGTTCGGCCACCGACAGCCGCGATTTGACCTCGATGGTGCCGTAGATCGATTCGCAGGGGAACAGACTGTTGCCGGCGTCACGAAAGAGCACGTTGGAGAAGATGGCGTCATAGATGACGATATCGACCTGGGCGCTGCTGGCCCCGTCGGCGGCGAAGACCTGGCCGGAGCCTAAGCCATAGCACTCCGGCAAAAAGGGCCGCAGGAACCGCCCGATGATATGCTCGCGGAACTCGCCTTTATCGCCCGCGTGCTCGAACAGATTGCTGTCCTCCAGGTCGGCGGCCAGCCGCGCCGCCGCGTTACGCAACGCCTGTAGCAGCTTCATTGATCCGTCCCCGCATCCTGGCCCGCATCCTGCCCCGCGCGGGCCAGCGCCAGCCCATAGATCGGCCCGCCCCCGGCGGCACACAATGCTTCAGCGCAGGCCCGCATAGTCGCGCCGCTGGTATAGACATCGTCCACCAGGATCAGCGGCCCGCCCGGCGGCGCAGTCTTCCCGCGCCAGGCAAAGGCTTCCTCCAGGTTGAGCGCGCGCTCGGCGGCGGTGAGGCCGACCTGGTGCGGCGTGGCCCGGACGCGCGCCAGCCCGGCCAGCACCGGCCAGTGCAAGGCGCCGCCCGCCGCGCGCGCCAGCAGCGCGGCCTGGTTGAAGCCGCGCTCACGCTCGCGGCGCGGATGCAACGGCACCGGCACGAGGTGAGGTGTCACGTCCGCCGGCCACGGCAGCCATTCAGCTGCGCAAGTGGTGTCGAGGAAGCGGGCCAGGACCGGCGCCAGCACCCGCCAGCGCTCGTACTTGAAACGGTGGATAGCGGCCCGCAACGGCCCGCCATAGGCGCCGGCGCAAAGCACCGCGGTGAGATCGCCCGCCCGGCACCCGGCGGGACAGGCTAGGCCGGTAGTCGCCGGCTCTAACGCCCGGCCACATGTGGCGCAACACCAACCGGGCACGGCGGGCGGGCTGATCGCGGTCAGGCAGCGGTCGCACATCCAGGCGCCCACGCGATTGCAGCCTCCACACCGGCGCGGATAGAGCAGGTCGAGCAGGGCGGCGGGCAGCCGGCGCAGGCGCGGGGATGGGGACACGCCGGCCGTCGCGGGCGCGCTCAGGAGCCGGCGGCGCGCAGCGCCAGTTGATCGCCAACCTGGGTGCCGCTGGCGGCAATGCTCCCGGCGGGCAGCTCGACCACGCGCTTAGAGCCGCGCACCATGCGGCTGATCCGCCAGGCGGGCAAGCCCTCATACAAAAACAGCACGCGGTTATCCTTATCGAGGAACAGGACATCCAGCGGGACGCGCATGAAGAACATATGGATGGAGGATTCGGGCTGCAAGACGAGCGCCTGGCCCGGACTGAGGCCGGGGTGGCCCATCAGCCCCAGCCCGCGGGCCCACGGCGTGCGCGCCAAGCGCACCTCGTGGGCCACGGTGGTGCCGCGGGTCAGGTTGTCCAGGCGCTCACTTAGCGCCCGCCCGCGCGTAAAGGGGGCTGTCGCCGCCACTGGTTACTGCACCGAGAAGAAAGTCCCGATGAAGCGTGGGACCGATGGTCCCAGGATCACCACGTACATGGCCGGGAAGATCAGGAAGACCATCGGGAAGATCATGATGACCGGGGCACGGTGCGCTTGCTCCTCGGCCCGCTGCCGGCGCTTGATGCGCATCTGGTCCGACTGGATACGCAGCACCTTCGCCATCGACACGCCGAGCTGGTCGGCCTGGATTACGGCGGAGACGAACGTCGCCAGGTCGGGCACGCCGGTACGCAGGACCATTTCGCGCAGGGCATCGGTGCGGCGCTTGCCCACGCGGGTCTCCGACAAGACCCGGTGGAACTCCTTGCCCAGGTCGTTGCTGTACTTTTCTGAGACGCGCTGCATGGCCGAGTCGAGCGCCAGGCCGGCTTCCACGCACACGGTGAGCAGGTCGATCACGTCGGGCAGTTGCCGCAGAATGGCCTTCTTGCGGGCCTTGATTTTCTGGCCCAGCCAGATGCCGGGCAGCAGATAGCCGACCACCGCCGAGACGATGGCGAGGAGCAGGATATTCAGGATCTCCGCTTTCAGGACGAATATGGTCAGCAGCAGCGTAGCGATGGACATGCCTATGGCCGCGACGATACGCAAGCCCGAAAACTCGGTCACGCCCATGTTGTTGGGGTTGCCGGCCATCGCCAGGTTCAAGCGCAGCCGCTCGGTGTTCTGCGCAGGCGAGAGGCGTCCCAGCGCCTTGGTCAGATTGCCCAGCAGCGGGCGGATCACCCGCTCGCGGAACGGCAACTCCAGCTCCAGTTCTTCGAGGGAGCGGGGGCGCTCGGCAAAGGAGGACAGCCGGCCTTCAATTGTCGCCGCCTGGCCGCCGGGGGCCATCGCCAGGCGGAAGAAGATGAACAGAATAATAGCGGCGATTAACGCCGGGATCAGCAGTTCCATGGAGCAGGCTCCTGTGCTACAAGATGCGGCTTAGACTTCGATGGTCACGATCTTCATAATCAGCCACGCCCCGACGCCCACCATGATGGCCGCGCAAATGGGCATGCAGATCCAGGGCCAGACGAACATGGCGCTCATGTAGGTCGGGTTAATCAGCATAAGGAAAATGCCGAGCGCCACCGGCAGCAGCGAGATGATCCAGCCGGAGGCCCGACCCATCGCGGTCAGGGTCTTGATTTCGCCCTGAATGCGGACGCGCTCGCGGATCGTGTGGGCGATGGTATCCAGGATTGTAGCCAGGTTACCACCGACCTCGAACTGGATTTGTACCGCCGTGATCATCAGGTCCAGGTCCTCGGAGGGCACGCGGCGCAGCAGATTGGCGAGCGCTTCTTGCACGCCGATACCCAGGCCGACTTCGCGCACCGCCCGGCGATACTCCACGCTCATCGGCGGCGGCGACTCGCGGCCCACCAGCTCCATCGTCTGCAAGAAACTGTAGCCGGAGCGCAGGGAGTTCGCCATCAGGATGATCGTGTCGCCTAACTGATTATTGAAGGCGGTAATGCGTTTGCGCTGCTGGAACTTGACATACCAGTCGGGCACGAACCAGCCGATCACGGCAAAGATGACGGCGAAGGCGATGGTCAGCGCACCCTGATCGCGACCAATGAACTGGCCGACCATCCAGCCGGCCACCACGGCCAGGAGCTTGAACAGGATGAATTCCGTGACCGTGAGCTTCAGATCGGCCTGGGCTAGATTGCGCTGTGCGCGCTGGGCGAACCGTGCCCCGCCGAGCGCTTTATCGGTGCGTGCCGTCAGCTTTTCCCGCCCCGCGGTCTTGGCCTGCTCTTCCGGGCGCCGGGCAAACTCCTGCACCCGGCTTTCCAGGTTTCCACTGCCGGCCATCACGCGCGACAAGGCCAGGAAGATGATGAAGACGCCAACGGCGCCAGCCGCCGCCAGCATAACAGGGGGCATATGCGTTCCCTTTCCAGGTGCCTGGCGCGAATATCGCGCTTAGAAGAACCGATCCGTCACGCCGAAGATATTCGGCGGGAGATAGATGTTCGACACCTCAAAGCGCTCCACAAACTTGGGCCGGATACCGGTTGACTTCAGGCGACCCACGATTTTGCCGTTTTCGAGACCCGTTTGCTCGAACTGGAAAACGTCCTGCATGACGATCACATCACCTTCCATGCCCTGCACTTCGGTGATGTTGACGACTTTGCGCGTGCCGTCTTTCATGCGCTCGATCTGGATGATCAGGTCGATGGCCGAGGCCACCTGCTCACGGATGGCTTTGACCGGCAGTTCGGCGCCGGCCATGAGCACCATCGTCTCCAGGCGGGCGACGGCATCGCGCGGGGTATTGGCGTGCAGAGTGGTCATGGAGCCGTCGTGGCCGGTGTTCATGGCCTGGAGCATCGCCAGCGCCTCCCCACCGCGGCACTCGCCGACCACGATGCGGTCGGGGCGCATACGCAGGGCGTTGATCACCAGGTCGTTGATGGTAATTTCGCCTTTACCTTCGATGTTAGAGGGGCGCGATTCCAGCGTCACCACGTGATCCTGCCGCAACTGGAGTTCGGCGGCGTTCTCGATGGTCAAGATGCGCTCATCGGTGGGGATGAAGTCGCTCAAGACGTTGAGCATCGTCGTCTTGCCGGTACCCGTGCCGCCGGAGACCAGGATATTGAGCCGGACCTGAACGCAGGCTTTCAGGAAGGTCACCATCTCCGGCGAGATCGACCCGAAGCGGATCAGATCCTCGGCCTTGAGCGGGTCCTTGGAGAACTTACGGATGGTGATACAGGGGCCATAGATCGCCAGCGGTGGAATGACGGCGTTAACGCGGGAGCCGTTCTGGGTACGCGCGTCGACCATGGGCGAAGACTCGTCGATGCGGCGGCCCAGAGGAGAGACAATGCGCTCGATGATGCGCATCACATGCCCGTCATCCTGGAATTGGACGTTGGTCATTTCCAGCCGCCCAGCCCGCTCCACGTAGACCTGCTTAGGCCCGTTGACCATGACTTCGCTGATCGACGGATCGTCCATCAACGGCTGGATCGGGCCGAGGCCGAGGATTTCGGCGGCCACCTGTTCAAAGAGGCGCGCCCGCTCCACCCGGCTCAGCGTGATACTCTCGGTCTCCAGGATCGAGTTAAAGATCTCCTCGACCTGCCGCCGCACTTCCTCCGTCTTGCTGAGGTCCATCTTGGGATCCAGTTCGGAGATGAGCTTGTTTTGCACGCGGCTTTTCAGTTCCATATAGCTGTCGCGGGCGGCGGGCACGGGCGCCCGGCGCACCAGGTCGTCGCTTTGCGGCGCGGGGCGGCCGGGCGGGCCTTGCGGCGCGGCCACGGGCGGCGGCGCCAGGCGGCCGGTAAGCTGGCTACTGGGAGCGGGCGCCACGGGGGGGGGCTGACCGGCGGGCGGCGTATTGGCCGCCGGGGTGGCCGGTTGGCCCAGGCCCTCCGTACCGCCGATTCGTTTCAAGAGTGACATTGCTGCTCCTTTCCGTATGCAGCGGCCTGCATACCCAGGTGATTACCGTCGGGCCGGCAAGAACCGCGACAACAAGCTGGGCGCCTGCTCTTGCTTCTTCGGGCTAGCCTTGCCCGTCCCGTCGCCTTCAGCGGCCACGGGCTGCATGGTCGCGATCAGTTTAGCGAGGGCCATCACGTCCTTGGAGAACTGGCTGTCGCGCCCACTAATGACCAGCGGGACACCCTGATTGACGGAGGTGGTAACGGCCCGCCCGTCGCTACAGATATTGGCGGCAATCTTCTTGCGCAGGGTATCTTCCACGCTTTCAGTGCGGATACCGAGCGAACTGTCGGCCCGGTTCAGCACTAGCATGACCTTATCGGCCTGATAGCCGAGTTTATCGCAAATGTCGAGGAAGCTCTTGGTGTTCTTGATGGCCGGCAGTTCCAGGGTCATGACCAGCAAGATCCGGTCGGCCATATCGGTCACGGCAAGCACGGATTCGGCGAACGAGGGCCAGGTATCCACGATGATATAGTCAAAGGAATGGCGCAGTTCCTGCAAAATGCGGGTGACATGGGCGGCCTGCACAAGTTCGCCTTCTTGCGCCTGGAGCGGCGCCAGCAGCACTTTGACCCCGGAGGCGTGGGACACCAGCACGTCGCGCAGCAGATCCTCGTCCAGTTCATTGATGCGCGTGACCAGTTCGATGATCGTTTTCTGGCTCGGCAGGTGCAGCATCACGCCGACATCGCCGAAGAAGAAGCTGCCGTCGACCAGGGCCACTTTCTTGTTGGTGGCCTGGCGGAGCGCGACGGCCAGGTTGGTGGCAATCGTCGTGCGGCCGACCCCGCCCTTGGGGCTGTAGATGGCGATAATGCGGCCCTGCTCGACGCCGTCTTCCGCCTTGGCCGGCCCGGCGGTCACGGCCTGGTACTGGAAGTTGCGCCGCTTGCTGGCTTCGAGCCGGTAGACCTGGCGGATGCTTTCCACCAGCTCATCAGTGGTGAACGGCTTGGTTAGGAACTGGCGGGCGCCGGCCAGCATCGAGCGGCGCAGGTAGTCCTGCTCGCCCTGCACCGACATCATGATCACCGACGTGTTGGGTAGCTCGGAGGTAATCAGCTCAGTCGCTTTGATCCCATCCATATCGGGCATGTTGATATCCATCAACATGACGTCGGGCTGGAGTTTGCGGGCCACCTCCAGCGCCTCGGTGCCGCTCCCGGCGGTCCCGACCACTTCGATATCGCGCTCGAACATGACGAGCTTGCTCATCTGGTCACGCGCGTCAACATTATCGTCGACGATCACAAGGCGGATTCGGGGTTCGCTCGACATTGATGTCTTTCCTCTTTAGCGTGTTTAGCGTTGCGCCGCATAGGGAAGCGGCTCCCGCCGCGCGGCTGCCGGCGCCGGAGCGCGGATACAGCCGCCGCTGCGGGAGCCATCCCTGGACAGATGCGCCCGGCCGGGGCGCTACTTGACGATTAGCTCCGGTATCTGCACGCCGTAGTCTTCGACCATGATCTTGTCGGTGATACCGGTCGTGCGCTCAACGTCGGTATCATCGCGCGCACGCAGGGTCAGGTCGACGACGCCTGTTTCACGCGCGTACTTGATGACTTCGGCCTGCTGGTCGGTCACGGACAGAACCAGCGCCGCGGTGAACAGGGCGTCCGGACCATAAGCGGTTTGTGCGGCCTGCTGCGCGGTAGCCTGGGACTGCTGATCCGAGGGTTGCTGCCCGCCGTTCGGGTTGACCGGACCACTGCCCGATTCCTTCGCTGTCGTGGGCCGCAACTGAATGACCCGGACGATCTTGATGTTGTCGAGCACCTTTTTGGTAGACGGCAGCGGTTTCGTGACCTGGGTTGGTTTGCCGTCCGGCCCCACCAGCAGCGTCGTCAACTCGAAGGTGCGCGTCCAGAGCACATCAACGACATCGCCGTCCACGATCTGGCCGCCGAAGTTGTCGACCTCCTTGACCGGGAGGACGAACGCTTTCTGGCCTTTGGTCAGGATCTGCGAAATACCCAGGTCGGCCACGTCGGTGGCGATAATCTGGTCGTTCGCTTTATAATCCCGCGTTACCATCTTGCCGATCACCAACTGGCCCGTGGACAGGGTCGGGGTCAGGATCTGGGTGACTTCCATGTCCTTCAGGGTCACGTCCTCGGGAGTGATCGGGGTAAAACCTTTGATATCTCTTGCCGCCACCACGACCTGTGCCTTGGGAACGGGAGTGGGTGCGACTTGCCCAGGAGTTTCCGTGGGACGAGATAGAGCAAGATACAGAACAACGAAAGCTAATAATGCGAAGATGACACCCAGAAGCAGCATCGTACTCCGGCCACGCCTCATTCACATTCCTCCCTGGCCTACCCGCATTCGCGGCGGGGATGGTTGTCAGCCGTCACGACTGCTATTGTGTGTGAACATTATAGCACCCGCCCAGCGAACATGCAACACACGTCCTCTGCATTACGCGGTAACTGCTATTCTAGATTACCACAGCGTAAGGCTTAGGACCAGGGTATACTGGTCCTGAATTCATGTAGTACTATTGGTGCCGATTCTCAAGGACCATGGTCCCTGGCGCCCCCGCGCGCGGGGCGTCAATCACAGTTGGCCGCGCAATGGGTGCCGTAACCATAGGTCGAGACAACGTGGGCGGCGGCATCAAGCAGTTCCAGCGCGTCGCCGCAGTTGTTCCAGATCGCGCGGCGGCTGTTGAAGCTGTAGGGGTGGCCCGGCTCCGTGTAGACCCGCAAGCTCATGTTCCCCGGCAAAACGGCGCCCTCGGCGAAGATATAGTGCTGCCGTGTCTCGTTCTTATCGCGTAGCGTCCATCCCCCTAGATCGATAGTGGCGGCGCCAAGGTTACGGATCTCCACATATTCCAGGCCCGCCGCTTCCACATTGCTGATCAGCACATCGCCGGTATGGGCGATGGGCACCTTGAGGTTGTCGGCCACCGGCTCGCAATTGGTCCCAACCTCCGTGGGGGTCGGGACGGCGGGCATGGCAGTGACGGTAACTGTGGGCGTGCCGGCATCCACGAGGGGGGTCGTAGTGGCGGACGGCGTGCCCGTGGGCACCGGCGAGGCTGTAGGCGTGCCACCATTGGGATAGCGGCTATCGAGCTGGTATTTACCCAACTGGCTCAGCAGCACTTCATAGGGCGTGCCCGCGTTCTCCGGGTGATGCTCGAAGATAGCCCGCTCGAAGTATTGCACGGTGTAGGTTTGCCCGTTGAGAGCGGATCGCTCCTGGAACTCCTCGGTCAGTGGGTAGCCCTGCTGGGCCAGCCCACCATGCGCCGTCCAGTACTGGAGAAACAGCCCTGAAACCGCGTGCCGGGTCTCTGGAAAGTAGCGGCTATCCGCGCCCGCCGCCCCGCCGACAGGCGCCGCGGCCGGATTGCCGCCGTTGGGATAGCGCGCCGCCAGCTCATACGTGCCCAACTGGCTCAACAGCACCTCGTAGGGTGTGCCGGCGTTCTCCGGATGGCGCTCGAAAACGGCCCGCTCGAAATATTGCACGGTGTAAACCTGGGCGTTTAGCTGCGACTGCTCCTGGAACTCCTCGGTCAGCGGATAGCCCTGCTGGGCCAACCCGCCATGTTCCGTCCAGTACTTGAGGAACAACCCGCTCACGGTATGCTTGGTTTCGGGGAAATAGCGGCTCTCCTCCTGTGCGGCTGCCGGCCCCAGCGGCCCCATGTTGAGTAGCCCCAGCGCCAGGGCGACAACACCAACCAGCAGATAACGTCGTTTCACGGAATTCTCCTTACCATACCATAGCCGGGGTGCGTGGGGCAAAGGCGCATTGGGGCACTTCCACGAGGCGCACGGGGCAGGCCGCGCGAGGAGCGGCGGCGACCGGGCCGGCCTGATCTGCGAGTGCCGCGACCATCCAGCTATTTACGACTGTAGCGGGCTTATTTTAGCATAGATTACACAGCCCGTCAAAACGAAACACACTTCGCCGCCTGGCATCTGTTGATCATCACCGCCAAGGCGCAGAGGATGCAGAGAGCCTTGTAGTTAGTGCTGTTTGCAACGCTGCCTAGCTTCCCGGCACCCTGGCATCAAGGGCGGGCGCCGCCGAAATGGTACGCAATTGTGACCCCTGGCCGAGCCGTCCGGCATCAGTGGGTAACGGCACTGCGAAGGCACGAAGGACGCGAAGATCCTTTTGGTTAATCTCGTTCTTCATGTCCTTCGCGTCTTTGCGGTGCAAGACACCTTGAATGGATTTCAGGGATCGCCGGTTGACGCAGCTGCGGGCGGGTGCTATCATCGGCGGAGTGTGGCCGGCCCTAGCGCCGCTTGGATCCATCCCAGAGGAGAAGACCTGTTAAGAACTTACGCAAGCCCTGATGTTGCAATGCTGTAAAGGACGTGCGGCGAACTTATAAGGTTTCTGTAACGCCGCGCTGCTAAACTGAG
>JAICKM010000098.1 GCA_025927935.1 Chloroflexia bacterium
GCCGCCGGGCCGAGCACCTTCCACTCGCTGCTCACCCGCTTGCAGCCCTGCCAGGACGTGGTCGACGTGATCACCCAGGCCATCGCCGAAGACCCGCCCGCCGTGCTGGGCACCGGCGACGCCATCCGGCCCGGCTTCCGCCCCGAACTCGACCAGTTGCGCGAGGCCAGCCGCAACGCCCAGGGCTGGGTCGCCAACCTGGAGGAAGAGGAGCGTAACCGCACCGGCATCCCCTCGCTCAAGGTCGGCTACAACAAGATCTTCGGCTATTACCTGGAGGTCAGCAACGCGCACAAGGACCGCGTCCCGGCCAACTATATCCGCCGCCAGACGCTGGTCGGCGCCGAGCGCTATATCACGCCCGAACTGAAAGAGGCCGAGTCGCTCATCCTCAACGCCAAGGAGCGGCTGGTGGAGTTGGAGCGGACGTTGTTCCAGGAAGTGCTGGCGACGGTCGCCGCGTGCGCCGAGCGATTGTTGGGCGCGGCCCAGGCGCTGGCCCATATCGACGTGTTCGCCGGGCTGGCCGAAGTGGCGCGCACGCGCAACTATGTCCGCCCCGAACTGCTCACTGAAGGGCCGATCACGATCACGCAGGGCCGTCACCCCGTGGTCGAGCGCAGCCTGCGCGATGAGATCTTCGTGCCCAACGACGTGCATCTCGACAATGGCGCCAGCCAGATCATCATTCTGACCGGGCCAAACATGGCCGGCAAGAGCGTCTACCTCAAGAGCATCGCCCAGATCATCCTCCTGGCCCAGATCGGTGCCTTCGTGCCCGCCGGCAGCGCGCGCCTGGGCCTGGTGGACCGCATCTTCACCCGCGTCGGCGCGCAGGACGACATCGCCACCGGCCAGTCCACCTTTATGGTCGAGATGGTTGAGACGGCCAACATCCTGAACCACGCCACGCCGCGCTCACTGGTCATCCTGGACGAGATCGGGCGCGGCACCTCGACCTATGACGGCCTGGCGATTGCCCGCGCCGTGGTCGAATACATCCACAACAACCCGCGCCTTGTCTCCAAGACGCTCTTCGCCACCCACTACCACGAACTGACCGACCTGGAGCGTGTGCTGCCGCGCGTGCGCAACTACAACGTGGCCGTGGCCGAGGAAGGCGAGGAACTGGTCTTCCTGCGCAAGATCGTACCGGGCGGGGCCGACCGCTCCTACGGCATCCATGTCGCCCGGCTGGCCGGGGTGCCTAAGAGCATCCTCAAGCGCGCCGAGGACATTCTGCGCGAGTTGGAGCAGGGCGGGTCGAAGGAGCGCCGCCGCGCGGTCATGGGCGACGGCATGGGCCTGCCCGCGGTACCGGCGGGCGGCCAGCTTTCGTTCCTGGCCGCGAACGCCCCGGCGCAAAGCGCCGCCCCGGAGCCGGCGCCCGCCCCACCCGATCCGCTGGTCGAAGAATTGCGCGATCTCAAGGTGGACGACATGACGCCGATTGAAGCCCTGGGTAAGCTGTATGAGCTGACCCGGAAGGCTCGCGACAGCGCCCAATAGCGTCTGCGCCGCGCGGAAGTACGGGGCTTTTGCGGCTTCTACCGGGGACGGCGGGGCGGGCGCCGGTACCAGGGCTGCTTGCGCGAGCGGGGTGGTTGTGGTGGGCCTTCGGTGCGCGCCGCCGGCCGGCGTGGCGCGGGGGTGCGGTGCTCAGTGAACGGCAGGCGGGACTGCGGGCCTGGCGGATGCGCGGTTTGCGCGGGTTCCGGCGCCGCGAATGGGACGGTCGCCACCTTTCCGTTGACCGCCAGTTCCAGCCCGATCTTGTCGATCAGCCGGAAGAGACTCAACGTCTCGTCCTTGAACTCGATGCCCTGCAACACCGCGCGGTATTGCTGCAAGCGTTCCTGCACATAGAGCGCCACGTGGCTCAGCGGGATCTCGGTCAGGCCCTCGTCATGCAAGTCGCCGCGCCCGCCGAACACCACCAGGCGCACGCGCGTCGGGCTGCCGCCCCGCACCTGGAGATGGGCCTCGCCCTTGCGGGCCACCTCGGCGGCGAGATTCATCACGTCGCCTTCCGGGCAACAGCCGATACGGTGCAACGCAAAGTGGAGTGTGGCCTGGCGGCGCAACGCCGGGTTGGCGTGGCTGCGGCCCTCCTTCACTTCGCCCACGATAAAGTCGATGCTGTCGGTTTCCAGGTCCAGCGTGGGGTCGGCGCCCCGGTAAAACTCCTCCCAGGTGCTGGACCGGCTGGGGTGCCTCTCCGGCTCATGCGGGAAGCGCACCGCCAGGATGTCCAGGTCCGTTTCGGTGTAGAAGGCGCCGCCGGCTTCCAACTGGACGGGCACTTCGGTGAGGACCAGGTAGCCGTTGAGGTGGAGATAGGCTTGCACCAGGCCGACCGCGGTATCCATGACTGTTCTCCCTTCGTCGCTGCGTATATCTATCTAACGGACGCGCACGTCCGCTGTGCCGGAGGTTCGACGTATGACCCGCATCCTGACCCGTGCCGATCTCGAATCGTTGCTCGATCCGCCCGCCGTCATCGCCGCGTTGCGCGCCGCGTTTGCCGCGTTGGGCGCCGGGCGCGCCCAGGTGCCGCAGCGCATGGGGCTGGAACTGCCCACGGGCAGCACCTTCTTCTACATGCCGGGCTTCCTTGACGCCGCGCCCGCGCCGGTATTGGGCACGAAAGTGGTCGCCATCCAGCCCGACAACCCGGCCCACGGGCTGCCGCGCATCCAGGCGGTCTGCCTGCTCCATGACCCCGTGACCGGCGACCTGCGGGCCGTGCTCGATGCCACCTTTCTGACCGAGATCCGCACCGCCTGCACCTCGGCCCTAGTCACGGACTACCTCGCCTTGCCCGACGCCGCCACACTGCTGGTCTTCGGCACCGGCCCGCAGGCGCGCGCCCATCTCGCCGCTATCGCCGCTGTGCGCCCGCTGCGCGCCGCCTGGGTGGTGGGCCACACGCCGGAGAAAGCCGCCGCCTTTGTCGCCGCCCACGGCACCCGGTTCGCCTTCCCGTTGACCGCTATCGCCGGGCCGGACGCCATCCGCGCCGCGCTGGCCGGGGCCGCCATCGTCGTCACCTGCACCAATGCCGCCGCGCCCCTGTTCGACGGCGCCTGGCTACGACCGGGCACGCATATCAACGCCGTCGGCAGCTACCGGCCCGCGACCCGCGAGGTGGACACGGCCACCATCGCCCGCGCCCGCGTGCTGGTCGATACCCGCGCGGGTGCGCTGTCCGAGGCGGGCGATCTGCTCATCCCGCTGGCCGAAGGCGCGATCACCCCCGATCACATCCGCGCCGAACTGGCCGACCTGGTGCTGGATCGCGCCGTCCTCCGCAAGTCGCCTGGCGACATCACCCTCTTTAAGTCGGTGGGCTTTGCCCTGGAAGACGCGGCGACGGCGGCCCTGGCCTGCGCCCGCGCCGAGGAGTGCGGGGTGGGCGTGGAGGTGGCGTTTTAGACGGTCGCGCTGAGGCGCTACGCCGCTAGCGCGGCAATTGTACCGGCCCGGATTCGGTGCTATACTGGAAGCGCAAACCGCGAACCCCGGTTGTTATATGGGGAGAGCATCGATGGCCGAGCGCGTCGCCGTTGTCATCGGCATCAACTACACGCACTTCCCGGCGGGCGTACCGGGCGAGGCCGCTACCCGCGCCGGGCTGAACGCGCTGCGCTTCGCGGAAGCCGATGCGCACGACATGGCCGCCACGCTCCAGGCTTCGGGCTACGATGTGGTGCCGCTCCTGGGCAGCGATGCCACCCGCGTGGCGATCATTGACGCGCTGCGCCGCCAGAGCCGCGCCGCCGGGGACACCGGCTTGCTGCTCGTCTACTTCGCCGGGCACGGCCAGATCGACCCCGACGACCCCGATACCGCCTACCTGCTGCCGGTCGACGCCGACCCCCAGAACCCCGCCGACCGGGCTATCCCGCTGGACGAACTGGCTCAGCGCCTGCTGGGGCGGGTCCGCACGGCGCTGACGCTGATCGATTGCTGCCACAGCGGCTATGCCGTCGGCTTGCGCGGCAGCGCCGAACCGGCCGGCACGGGGCGCGAGTTCAACCGGCTGGCGCAGAACACTTTCCGCAATGTGCGCGGGCGCATCGCCCTCACCGCGTGCGCCGGCAACCAACTGGCGCGCGAGATCCCCCGGCTGCAACACGGCGCCTTCACCTACTACGCGCTCGATTGGTGGCAGCGCAGCGCCGAAACCGACGACCTCAGCCTGACCAGCTACGTGGTCGCCGGGCTGGAAAAGGAAGGCTTGCCCGCCCCAGTGCGCGGCGGCGTGCAGGAAGGCCGGATTGTACTGCGCCCGCCTATTGCGAAGGAACCGGCCCGGCCCGCTGTGGATCTGGCCTGGCGTCAGGAGATCTACCAGCTGCTGCGCCCGCTGGACGACCGCCAATTGCGCCATTTGAGCTACTTGCTCGGCTTTGACTACGACGCCCTATCCGGCGAAGATCGCCAGGCCCGGACGCTGCGCCTGATCCTGGAGATCGAAGCCGCCGGGCGCACCGCCGACCTCACCGGCGCTGCACGCGAAGCTGCCGCCCGGCAAACCCGCGATGCGACGCTCTACCGGCGGTTGCTGGGCGACCTGGATCCCGCCCGCCTGCCCGCCTTGGCTACCGCGGTTGGGATCAACTACAACACCTTGCCCGGCCCCGGCCCCGAAGACAAACTGCGGCGCTTGATCGATGAGGTCGAGTGGGCCGGGCGCTTCGCCGATCTGGAAGCGGCGGCGCAAACCGCGTTCGCTCAGCAGACCCGCGACCGGGCGGCGCAAGTCGAAGCCGCGCTCCAGGCGCAGGCGGCCGCCGCCCGCCAGACGGTCGAACTGGTTGCCAGGGAAGCCACTCCTACACCACCTCCCGTCGCCGCCGCGCCCTCCGCCCGCGATAAGGCCCCACCCGCGCCCGCCGCGCCGGTCGTCAAGCCCGCGGCATCCGGAATGAGCGTATGGAACCCGCAACCCCGCGCGGATGTTATGACCCGCGCGGCGCCGCTGGTCGCCCCGGCGCCCGTTGCCCAGCCTGGCCTTGCCTTCATGATCCGGCGGGCGCTTGGCATGAATCTGCTGGTTGCGGGATCGTATACGCTCGTATACATCGGAGTCGCTCTCCAGTGGCAAGTCGCCGCGTATAGCAGCCTTCTCCAGCAAGTCGCGCAATCGCTATTAGATCCTGTCTCGTTTCCCAGAGAGTCCGCCATCGTGGCCGCGCGTGCGGTGTCCTTCGCCGGTGACTTTGCTTACTGGCTCAATAGTTCGCAAGTTTATTTCTGGCAGGCTGTCTACCAGTCGTTTCCCTCGGTACAAGGTGCGCTCGTGGTTCTCGGCGCGATTTTGCTTTTTGTGGGCCGGCAGCGGCGAAATAGCGGGATGCGGGCTTACGGAGCGGGTCTGGTCATTCCATCGCCTGTTCTTCTGCTGGGGTTCGTCGCAGGATTGGGCTCCCAGCCTGTGCACTCTTCACAGAGCGATCCGGGGTTGTTGCTGAGCGTGATTGCCCTGATCATAGGAGTAATCCTGATTAACAGGTCGCGGGCTTCTAAGAGGATGGTTAAGTCATCCTCGGATTGAGGCTTGCTGAAAGAGGACACGCGGCGAAGCTCCAGGAGCGAGCTTCGCCGCGTGTGTGCCTGGCAAGTTGCAGCTACGCCGCGCGGTGGTCGGGGCGCGAGATGCGGCTGCTGCACAGCACCAGGTTGGGCATGTGCAGGCCGGTGGAGATGGCGAGGGGGTTGCCCGCCCCGCGCTGGCTGGCGCTGAAGACCATGGCGATGATCATTTGCATCTCGGCAAAAGTCGGGAAGCGGTCGGCCCGGCTGACACCCAGCCAGAGGCGCGTCTCGCCCGCGTCGCCTTCGCCCGCGTGCTGGCCCTGCTCCAGTGCAATCGTCACCTGCAACCCATTACTGAGGACAACCATCTGTCCGCCGGGGACCCCGCGCCCCGGCTGCCGGCCCTGGACATGGCTCAGCAGTTGTTCGATCTGGCGGCGGTCGTGGGGTTCGATGGTCATAGGGCGGCTCCTCCAGGTAGCACAGGCGGCCAGCAAGTAATTAGAACAAGTGTACTACTACACCCTGGATTTGTCAAGATGGATTTGTGCCGTTGTGCGCCGCAAATTGGACGCCGGCATCCTGCCAGGGGCGTTAATCCGGCCCCCGATCTGCGCCGGCGGCGCCTTCATCACCCGCCCGCGCAGCATCCCCGGCGCCGCCCTAGCTTGCCTGGCTGGCCTCCCACTGCCGGAACCGGCCAACCGTGTAGGCGATCAGGGCGACCGTGTCCGCCACGTCGCTATCCGGCGTAGCCGCGCTGGCGTGTTGCCCGGCCAGGGAGCGCGCCAGGAGGCCGGCCCAGCGCCCGCCCAACACCTTTTGCGCCCACCGCGCCGCCGCGGGCTTGGAGGCCACGGCGCCCGTGTCGAGTGTGTAGAGCAACCGGCAGAGCGTCAGCGCGACAAACGCTTGATTGCCGCGCTCGCGCAACCAGGCCAACCACGCCGGATCAAGGTGCGCCAGCGCCTGCCAGATGACGGCGATTGGGGTCGCCGCGCGGCGCATCGCATCCCGATCCACCGGGTCGATGAGCGTGCGCGGGTCGGGGCCGTCCAGCGCCACCCCATGTTCGCGCAGGATGTAGCATTGGAAAATCCAGCCGCTTTCGAGCTGGTCCACGAAGAGGAGGCGGCCCTTCTCAACCTGCGGGTACTGGGCGCCGGTTGGCGCGGCTTCTCGCAGGGCTTCGCGTGGAATGTAGACGGCTTCTACCTTCCCGGCCCATGGCGAACCGCCGGTGTCAAACCGCGCATGCAGATCCCGGAGCTCCCCCACAAGATCATCGGAAAGGGTGCCGGTGGTCACGACCACAAAATCAATATCGCTGGTGCGAGGATGGAAGTCGCCGAGAGCCAGCGATCCGGTGAGATACATCCCGACGAAGTGCGCCCCCAGGACGGCTTGCACTCCTGTGAGCAGATCGCGCAGCGCGTCGTTTACGTCCGCATACGGCGTTGGTTCGGGGCGTTCAAGCATCAGACGCCTCCGCGCAACTCACAGCGGTATCCAGCAAGCCGTCGCCCCTTCCCGCGCCGGGAAGGGTCCGGAAGTTAGCGGCGCTGTCGTTCTCCGTCGCGACTCAGCACTCAGCACTCGGCACTCAGCACTCGTCCGGGCCGGGGGTTAGGCCGTCTAGTCGCCGTCGCTGCCCAGCATCCACCAACCGCTCACCGTGGGCCAGGGGCTGTCCAGCGCGAGGTCCTCGTCGGCAAAGCCAGGCCCGCCGGGTTGGGTGGGGACGGCGGGCAGGCGCCCGGCCTCGCCGTAGCCCGCGGCCAAAGAGTCGGCGGGGGGCGCTTCGAGGGCCGGCCCACCCGGTTGCGTAAGCAGAGGCTCGTCCATGGTCGGTTCTCCCGCGGGTCAGGCGCCGCGCCGCGCTAGCCAGGCCAGTACCCTTTCGAGCGGCCAGGTGGTGAGGATATTGGATGCTTCCGCCCAGCCGCGCCGGGCGACAGTGATACCGTATTCGATATTGGCAAAGCCGTCGGGATGATGGGAGTCCGTGTCCACGGATAACAGCACATTTGATTCCACCGCGCGGCGGGTATAGATCTCGTTCAGGTCCAGGCGTTCCGGCGAGGAATTGATTTCCAGCACCGTGCCGGTTTCGCGCGCCGTCTCGATGAGCGCCTCCACGTCAAGCCCGCTCGGTTCGCGGCTGTTCAGGATCTGGCCGGTGGGGTGGGCGATAATATCGACGTGCGGGTTGCGGCAGGCGTCGAGCACACGGGCCGTGACCCGCTCTGGGTCGTGGCGCAAGCCCTGGTGGACCGAGGCTACCACAATGTCCAACGCGGCCAGCACCTCGTCCGGGTAATCGAGCGTGCCGTCGGTCTTGATTTCGAGTTCCACACCGTGCAGCACGCGGAAGGGCGCCAGCTTGAGGTTGACTTCGGCGACTTCCGCCGCCTGGGCGCGGATCTGCTCGACCGTCATGCCGCGAGCGATGGTCAGGCTCTGGCTGTGGTCCGTGATCGCCATGTATTCGTAACCGCGGGCCTGGGCCGCCCGCGCCATTTCCTCGATGGTCGTGGTGCCGTCGCTCCACTTGCTGTGGTTATGCAGGTCGCCCTTGATGTCGCCCACCGTGACCAGGTTGGGCAGCCGCCCCGCCGCGGCGGCCTCGATCTCGCCCGCGCCTTCGCGCAGTTCGGGCGGGATCCAGGGCAGCCCCAGCGTGGCGAACACGTCTTCCTCATGGGCGCAGAGGATGCGCGTGCCGTCGGGCCGGTCGAAGCCGTATTCGTTGAGCCGCAGGCCCCGATTCAGCGCCCGGTCGCGCATCTGGATGTTGTGCTCGCGGGCGCCGGTGAAATGATGCAGCAGCGCGCCGAAATGCTCCGGCGGCAGCACCATGAGATCCACCTGCAAGCCGTTGCGCAGGCGCACCGTCGATTTATTGCCGCCGTGCGACACCACCTCGCCCACCAGCGGCAGGCCCACGAAGAAATTGATCACCTGCGCCGGGTCGGGGCTGGTGCAGAGAATATCCATATCGCCGATGGTCGAGCGACCCCGGCGAATCGACCCGGCCACCTCGATCCGCGCGATGGGCACGCCGCTCTCGCGGAGTTGCGTGACCAGTTGGCGGGCCAGGGGCCGGGCCTCGGCCAGCAGGACGCGCTGGTTGGCGGCCCGCCGTTGCACGGCGGCCAGGCTGTCACGCAGCTTTTCCTCCGACCGCGCGCCGAAGCCCGGCACGTTGCGCACCCGGCCCTCGTTGAGCGCTGCCTCCAGCTCGGCGATGCTGCTGATGCCCAGGGTCTGGTAGAGCGCCAGCGCCGTCTTCGGCCCGATGTCAGGCACGGCGGTGAGCGCCAGCACGCCAGGCGGGATCTCCGCTCGCAGCCGATCGTAGAAGCCCAGGTGCCCCGTGCGCAGCAATTCGTCGATCTTGGTCGAGATGGCCTCGCCGATATTGGGCAGGTCTTCCAGCTTCCCGGCCCGCCAGACCACCCGGATGTCTTCCGGCATATTGAGCAGCGTGTCGGCGGCGCGGCGGTACGACTGGATCTTGAAGCGGTTTTCGCCTTTCAGTTCCAGCATCGCCGCGATCTCGCTCATGGTCTCGGCCAGGCTCATGTTGTTGATGCCCGGCACGGGTTGTAGATCGGGCGGGGGGGTGAGATCCTTCTTCGGCTTGGGGGCTTTACCCGGCATACGTGCGGTCCTCCTGCGCTGCGGGGGGCGGCTCGATGAAGATAACACAAGCGCCGCCCCGGAAGGCGGCGTTTGTGCGGTTATACGTGGATCAGAATGGCTCCGTGGGGCCTAAGCGTTGCCGTCCGTGCCCATGCTCTGGGTGGTGTCGCCGGTCTCGCTGATGCCGTGGTAGCCTTCGCCGCCGGCATTCTCGCCCGCGCCGCTGAAGTCGGTCGTCTCGTACTGGAATGCCTCATCGCTGAAATCCGGCTCTTCCTGGCGGCGCAGGAAGAAGAAAGCCGCTGCGCCGGCTGCCGCCAGCAGCAACCACACCGGCAGCCCCAGGAAGCCGGTCTTTTTGGACTCGGGCTTAACGGTCTCCTCGACCTTGCTCTTGGTTTCCTTGAGTGCTTTGGCCTGCTGCTTGAGCACCTCGCCGGCCGTATCCTGGGCCTTTTGCGCGCGCTCGCTCAGGTCGGCGCCTTTGTCCTCGCTCGCCTTCTGCGACTGCTCTTCGAGCCAGCGCACTTCCTGCTGCTTGGATTCCAGATTGCGCCGGATGATGCTCAGGGCCTTGCTGTCGTGGATCTCGTCCAGGTGGTCGAGGTAGATGCGGATGCCGTCCTCGGCGCCCTTCACCATACCGCCGATGCTCGCCGCGTCACCGAACATGCCGGCGATCTTGGCGAACAGCCCGGCCTTCACTTTGCCCGTGCCGGCGCCGTATTCGACCGGCTCGCCGCCCAGCTCGGCCAGGCGGTTGTTGAGGGAGCGCGCTTGCTTCTCGTGTTCATTGCGGAAGCGCGTATACTGCCGGCGCAGTTTGCTGTCTTCGGTCTCGGCAATCCCCTCGTCATAGGCGGCGATGGCCTGATATTCGACCTTCACCAGTTCTTCGAGGGCCTTCTGGGTCTTCCCCAGTTCCTTGTCGCTCATGAATATAGCCTCCTATTGGTAAATCACACCGTCCATCCGTGCGCAGCACAGGTGTCCTGGTAGAGAGTGTACCGCCCGCGCAAATAAGTCCAGGGGATGGGGCAGGCCGGTAACAAGTCCCGTGCAATGTCAGCACGAGGCGTGCCAGTAACTCGACATCCGCCGGGCCGGGTGGTGCCGCGCGGCCCGTCAACGGGCGGGCTATGAGGGCGCCGCCTGCACGGGCTGCATTCAGCCTGCGCGGGTCGCGCTGCCGCCAGGGCGTTCTGCCAGCGGCTTGTCCGGATCGGCGGCCCGGCGTCTGCTGTTGGTGATGAGGAGAATGCTCGGCGGAATGGTACACGACCCAGGCGAAGGAGCCGGAATGCTGTCTGATCAATCAAGCGGTGCCAACGGTTCGCAGGCGACGACGTACCACGTGCTGGTGGACGATAACTTCCACTACCGGGACGAAAGCGAGCGTTACAGCCTGGGAACGTTTGCCACGTGCGCGGAGGCAACAGCGGCCTGCCGCCGCATCGTGGACGAGTTTCTGCTCGACCAATACAAACCCGGCATGGACGCCGTGGACCTGTGTCGCCTCTACACCGGCTTTGGGGAAGATCCGTTCATCGTCAGCGCCGATCCCGCCTGCCGCTTCTCGGCCTGGACCTATGCCACGGCCCGTTGCGCGGAGATCTGCATCATGCGCTGAGCACTCCGCGCCCGCGCGCTTACTTGCTTGCGGGCAGCACGGGCGTGGGCGTGATCCGCGGCGCGGGGTCCGCCGTAGTCGTCGGGGGCACCGGGCCGGATAAGGGTTTGATGATCGTCGGCAGGGCGTTGGGCAGGCTCGTGGGCCACGGCGACGGCTGGGGCGGGACAGCGCCCGGCGTCAGCGACGTGGTGGCCAGCGGGAGGGTAAAGTTGAACACCCACGGCCCAAGCGGCGGCTTATCATAGTTAGGCAGTCCACCCGGCTCACTCTGGCTCACGGGCCCAAAGGTCAGGGTCCACGGCCCCGGCTTGTCGAGCAGAGCACCGCCCACCCGGATTACATAGTCGCCATCCCCATCCTGGCGGAGTCCGGCCGTATAGCTGCCCGCGCCATTGGGTGCCGACCAGCCCGCGCCGCTCAACCTCAGATCGCCCAACCGGGTGCCGGCCGGTATCTTTAGGAACAGGCGTGTTTCGGCGGCGGTAACCACGATCCGGTCGAGCGTGAGCGCCACGCCGCGAGTCTCCACGCGCTCATGCGGTTCGAGGATTCGCCGCCGGGCGTCAAAAGGTACCTGAATAGTGCGGTCGATATGAATGGGCTGCGGTGCATGGCCCAAAGGCGGCGGCTGCGTGGGCACCGGCGTTGGCGGGATGCTGCCGCCCGGCCCGGCGGGATACCCTCCACTGAGCGCAGGCTCCGGCTGGAGATCCATCACCAAGTGCAGATCGAGCGTGGCAGCCGAGGTTTGCAGGGGCGCCGCATCAAACCAGATGCGCGTCCCAACGAGCGCGGTGTCCGCCTGGCCGTCGGGCTGCCAGGTCCAGCCGATCTCCGTTTGCAGGTTAGGTAAGGCGACGCCGGTGGCGGCGGTGAGCCGCACATTGCCACCCTCCCAGCGCCAGGCCCTGTTTTGTTCCGGCGAAAGCGCGGCATCGGCGGCGGTGATACCCAACACGACGAGGTTGGGATCGGCGCTCAGCGGGTGGATCGCTGGTGTATAACTCCGTGCTGCTTCCTGCCCGTTGTTATCTGAACTAACGACCGGCAGGCGCGGGCGCCCGGCATCAGGGGCAACCTGGGAAAACAGCACCGTGGCCCCGGCGGCGAGCAACACCGAGGCGACAGCCAGCCGGGCCAGGGTCGGCGCCAGCCGCCACCGGCCATCCAAGGGAAGCGATCCGGCGGAAGCGGCGCGTGGAGCGGGATGGGTATGGATCCGGCCCAGGTCGTGGATCGCGCCGGCGGACCGAATGCGCCCAGACTCGACTGTCTCGGCGGGTAATGCGGGCGGAATCGGGTCACGCTGTCCGTCCATTTGCGCTGTCAGCCGCGCCCAACTGGCCTGGGCGGCGTCGCGTTCGGTGTCTGCCCGTGGCAGTTGGCGCACGGTGTGCAGGAGTCGTGCGAGGCCGGCGGCGGTGGCCGGCGGTAGGTCGGGAAATTGGGCCAGGAACACATTCACGGCCGGGGCTGTGCCGCTGTTGAGCGCGTCGAGATACTGTGAGATAATATCATCCGGCGGCTTAGGCATTGGTGGCTCCTTCTTCCGCGAACGGTCTGCGCGGCACCAGCGCGGTCCCTGGCCCGGCGGCGTTCAGGAGATCCCGTGCCAGTAACGCCAAGCCATAGGCCGTGCTTTTCTTGACCTGATCGGTGGTCATTCCCAGGAGCCGGGCGGTCTCGCTCACGCTGCGCCCCTCCATATGCCGGCAGCGCACACAGGCACGAGCAGGGGGCGGCAAGGCAGCCAGGTATTCACGCACGCTTTCACTATCTAGCACCGCTGCCTCCATATCCTGCGTATCGGGCAGAGTGTCGATCAAGACGCTGAGATCGCCGGGCGCCCAGTCCAACGACAGCGCGGACCGGCCCGCGCTCCGCTGTCCGTCCGTGGGGTTGCGGCCATACTCGTGCCGCAGATGGTCCGTGTATGCGCGATCCAGGCAGGTACGCAGCAACACTTCCGGCGCAGGTAGCCCCGCCGATCCGCTGATCCACTGCCACGCTTTCCAAAACGTCGCCACGATCAGATCCTCGGCATCATACACGCCGGTCGGGCCTGCCCGTGTCTGGGCCCATGCGGCGACCGTCGCATACCAGGCATCATGGAACTGGCGGAACAGGGCACGCGCTCCCGGCGCGGCGGGACCGTCGCGCTGTACTTGCATCCGGCAAGCTGCCAGCCAGGCACTGCTTACTGTCGCATCGGGCACCCTGCTCAATTCCCCCGTAGGATCACAGATAGCTGCGCTGTAGGGGCCCGTTGTAATCGGCCCCCTGGCAGACGGCGACATCGGCTGGGCGCCACACGCCGTCCTCTCTGCCGTGCGGTCGCCTGCTGCTTCTATCTTATACTAATCGGTAGCGGAGCCGAATCCGTGCCGGAATTCTGGCGCTAGAAAGCCGAACACCCCCGGCGACACGTCACCGGGGGTGCTCATTATATGCGATCAGCGACGGCGGGGAGCACTTGACGACCGCGGCCACGTCCGCCAAGTATCTTCTGACTGCCCGTCCGCCCCACGCCGCTGCACTCTTATTGTGCCATCTGCGCCTTAAGCCCAGCTTAATCCTCGCGCAGAGTCTCATTAAAAGATCGGGGCGGGTCCACCGCCGCCGCCTCGGCGATCCGCTCCAGGGCTGCGGCCAGGGTCGCGGCCTCCTCTGGGCTGAGATGCCGGGCGAAGTGGGCGGCGATTCCGCGCGCATACACCGGCCATGCTTGGCGCAACGCCGCCAGGCCCTCATCGGTGAGCACGGCGTAGGCGCCTCGCCGGTCACCCGCGGAAACTTCGCGGCGCAGCAGCCCTTGCTTCTCCAACCGATCCACCAGGCGGGTCAGTCCGCTATTGCTGAGCACCACCTGCCGGGCCAGCCGGCTCATGCGTAAGCGGTGCTCCGGCGCTCCGGCTAACTCGATCAGCACATCATACGAGCCGAGGGGCAGCCGCCCCGCCGCGGCCAGTTCCCCGTCGATGCGGGTGATCACCCGCGCGTGCGCCGTGAGAAAA
>JAICKM010000483.1 GCA_025927935.1 Chloroflexia bacterium
CGCGCGGTTCTACGGCGGGGACCGCGCAGCCGGGGTCGTGGTTCTGGAGGACATGGGTGAGGGTGCGCACCTGCACACCTTCTTGCTGGACAACGATCCCGCGGCGGCGGAAGCCGCGCTGATCGGGCTGGCGACTACACTGGGCCACATGCACGCGCTGGGTGCGGGCAACGTCGCCGCGTACCGCCGCCTGCGGGATGCTCTCGGCCCCGCGAATCCCGAAGCGACCCTGGAGGGCTACGACTGGCTCACGCCGGCCTTCGACGGCATGGTGGCGGCGTTCGGCATTACCCCTGCACCGGGCACCGATAGCGATCTGCTCGCGCTTGGCGCCGCGTTGCGGGATCCGGGGCCGTTCCTCACCTATATCCATGGCGATCCGTGCCTGGATAACTGTCTGCTGACGCCCGCAGGGGTGCGGTTGTTCGATTTCGAGGTAGGGGGCGCGGGCCAGGCGCTGATCGACGGCGTGTACGGGCGGATGCGGTTTCCGTCCTGCTGGTGTGTCGGGCAGTTGCCCCCAGCCATCCCGCTACGCATGGAGGCGGCCTATCGCGCCGAACTGGTGCGCGGCTGTCCGGCGGCAGCCGACGACACGCTCCTTGCCCACGCTGTGGCCGAGGCGTGCGCGTTCTGGATTTTGCGCATGGGCCAGTGGAAGCAGCTTACTCGCGCGCTGGAATCGGATTATGAGTGGGGCATCGCCACGGGTCGCCAACGCTTCTTGTTGCGTCTGCCGATGGTAGCGCGCACCCTGGGCGAGATCGGCCACCTGGACGCGCTGGGCGCCTCATTCGCGCGGATGGCGAACGCCGCCCTGCGCCGCTGGCCGGATCTCGCGCCTATGCTCTATTACCCGGCGTTTCAATAACGCCGCCCGGCGTGGGTGCAGAGGAGAATTAGAGCACGCGGGCCGGAGTCGAACCGGCCCGCGGGAGCTTACACCTACCAAGTTATCTCCGAATCGAACGGAGCCTCAGCCCTCGTGATAGCCGCTATCGCGTGCCGTTGCCCGTTGCTGGTCCAGGTTCGACGCCGCTTCAACGGGCACTCGCGGCGCTTCAACTGGGCCGCGGCGCCGGGCTGGCCGGTCCCGCGGCGGATCTCGGTGGCGGGCGGATCTACCTGTTAGGCAGGAGAATCGGCCCACCGGTGTTAGTATACCACAGGGGCGATGGGCCTTCCTAGTGGGCGAGAGGTTTGTTGGGGCACGGGGCCGGTTTCAGCCCGGCCCCTACAAGGGCAATTGCCGTGGCCGGGCGCCGGAGGGCGCCGGTCAGCCGGTGGGCAGGACGTGGGCGCGCACGGCGGCATCGGCGGCAGCGCGGATCACGGGCCAGTTGCGCTTGCCGTCGGGCCGGGTTAGCTCGGCGGGGGGCACGGCGGTGAGCAGGATTTCGGCGCGGCGGGCCGAGCGGGCGGGGGATTTGATGAAGAGAACGGCGATCTGGCCGTTGAACCCCGCCGAGCGGTCCACCTGGCCCGCGGTCGTCAGCCGCCCGTAGAGCGGCTTGGCGGCGGCGTAGCCGAGCAGGCGCCCGTTTGCGCGTACCGCTTGGAAATCGCTATGGTAGAGCGGGTAGCGGAAATAGTAGGCGATCTGGGGATCGCGCCGCAGGGCGGTTAGATCGAAGTGCTTGAAGATGGGCATGGCGGCTCCCCCTTGCGCCGCTGCCTGGCTCACCTGTCGGGCGCGGGCGCTACTGCAATTACCCCGGCACAATTTGTGCCCCAACTCCGCCTCGCGTGATCCTCCTGGTTGTCTATCAGCGTAACGAGGGCGGGCCGGACCGGTTGGCAACCCGGCCCGCGCCGCAAATCTGCGGGCCGAAAGTCTGATCGTTTTCTTACCTCGTTCTGGCTCTATTCTAAAGCTGAGGCGCTACACTGGCAATAGGCGCAATTGGAATGCGGATACCGGGGCATGCCCCTGGCCTGGTAACGCCGTGCGATTGCTGGGACTTTGCTTGCGGGCCAAACGAGGATAATGGGATGATCACGACTACCGAGACAACCAAAACCGCGGTCTTAGCGGGCCGTATCGAGCGGGAAAAGCTGCTGTCCTGGCTGGGGCTGGCCGGGGCGCTGGCGGTTTCCGCGGGGCTGAACCTGTGGAACCTGGCGCAGAACGGCTACGATAATCTGTACTACTCCGTTGCCGTGCAGAGCATGTTGCAAAGCTGGCATAATTTCTTCTTTGCGTCATACGACGCGGGCGGGTTTATCAGCGTGGATAAGCCGCCGGTGGCGCTCTGGATTCAGACGCTGGGCGCCAAGCTGCTGGGGTTCAATGCGCTGGGCATCCTGTTGCCGGAGGCGCTGGCCGGGATCGCGTCGGTGGCGTTGCTGTACTTCCTGGTGCGGCGGCTTTTCGGGCCGCTTGCCGCATCTATCGCAGCGCTGGCGCTGGCGCTGACGCCCATCGCTGTGGCCGTGGAACGGGGCAACAACACCGATACCTGGTTGATGTTCACGCTGCTGCTGGCGGCCAGGGCGATCACGCGGGCCACGGAAACGGGACGCTTCGCGTTGCTGGCGCTGAGCATGGCCTTGGTGGGCGTGGCGTTCAACATAAAGATGCTGGAAGCGTTCATCGTGCTGCCCGCGTTTTATCTGCTCTACCTGGTGGCGGCGCCGGTTCGGTGGCCGCGGCGGCTGCTGCACCTGGTGCTGGGCACCGTGGTGGTGCTGGGCGTCGCGCTCTCCTGGCCGCTGGCCGTGGACCTGACGCCGCCCGATGCACGGCCCTGGGTGGGCGGCAGCCAGCATAACAGCGTGCTGGAACTGGCGCTAGGCTACAACGGGCTGAGCCGGGTGACGGGCCAGGGCGAGGGCTTCGGCGGGCGCGGGCCGCAAGGCGGCTTCCGCAGCGGCGCGCCCGGCGGCTTCCCCGGCTTCGGCAATAATCCGGGTGGCTTCCCCAACTTCGGCAATAATCCGGGTGGCGGGCCACGGGGTGGCGGGGGCCTGTTCGACGCGGGGAACGCCGGGCCGCTGCGGCTGGTCACCGGTCCGCTGGCCGGGCAGTGGAGCTGGCTGGTGCCGCTGGCCCTGTTTGGCGTACCGGTCGCCGTGTGGGGCGTGCGCCGCCGCCGGCCCCTGGAGGGGCGCGGCCAGGCGATTCTGCTCTGGACCGGCTGGCTCGCGATGTATGGCGTGGTCTTCAGCATGGCGCAGGGCATCTTCCACCCGTACTATCTGATCATGCTGGCGCCCGCGGCGGCGGCCCTGGTGGGCATCGGCATGGCGGCGCTGTGGGCGGCGTACCGGCGGGGTGGCTGGGCCGCCTGGCTGTTGCCGGTGGCGCTGCTCGTGACCGCCATCTGGCAGATGACTCTGGTGGGCGCCTATCCGGCATGGAGCGCGTGGCTCACCCCGCTGGCCTGGGGCGGCAGCATTCTCGCCGCCGTGCCGCTGGTGGTGACGCGGCTGCTGAGCCGGCGGGTGTGGCGGCGCTGGGGGCCCGGCCTGGTGGGCGCGGGCCTGGTGGCGCTGCTCGTGGCGCCGCTGGCCTGGGCCGTCACGCCGGTGCTGGCGGCGCCGACGAACGCCAGCCTGCCCGAAGCGGGGCCGCAAGCACTGAACCGCTACGACCCGACCAGTTGGACGCGACTGTACGGGATGGCCGCGCCGGGGCCGGGCGCGCCGGTCGGCAACGGGCTGATCTCGTACCTGGAGGCCAACAGCGCGGGCTATTTCTACCTGGTGGCCGTCTCGACTTCGCAGCAAGCCTCGTCGATTGCGCTGGAGACCGGCAAGCCGGTGCTGGCTGTCGCGGGGTTCATGGGCACCGACCCGGCCCTGACGGCGGACAAACTGGCGGCGATGGTCGCCGCTAAGCAGGTGCGCTTCGTGATGGGCCTGGGTAACGGCGGCGGCATGCGCGGGGGTATGCGTGGTGGCAGCGCGGACACCGGCGTGAGCGGCTGGATCCAGTCGCACTGCACGGCGGTGGACACGAGCCTATATCAGGGGCAGATCGGCGGGAACGGCTTGCCCGGAGGGTTCGGCGGGGGCCGGGGCGGCAACTCAGCGCTCTACGACTGCGCCGCGCAGCCGTAATCCGGCACCGGGAATGGTTCGGGCCGGTTTGAAACCGGCCCCTACACTGGCCGCAAGGCGCGCCGCCGGCTTAGAACAGGCGCTCGGCGAGGAGCGCGCGCTCGGCGGGGTTGGCGGTAAGGGCGAGCGCGCGGGCATCGGCGGCGCGCGCCTCGTCGGGCCGGCCCACCGCGCGCAGTAACTCGGCGTGCGGGGCTTGGTACTGGGGGTTTTGCGCGTGGGCGCCGGCCAGCGCCTCCACCTCGCCGCGCGCGGGGGCCGGCCCGACGACATAGCGCAGGGCGATGGCCCGGTTGAGCCGCACAACAGGTGTGGGCTGGTGCTGATAGAGCGTGTGGTAGAGCATGAAAATCTGCACCCAATCGGTGGCCTCCCAGGTGGGGGCTTCGGCGTGGCAGGCGGCGATGGCGGCCTGGATCTGGTAGGGACCGGGCCGGCGGGCCTGGGTTGCCTCCACGATCAGCGCGCTCGCGGCGGCGATGGCGGCGTGGTCCCAGCGGGCGCGGTCCTGATCGCGCAGGAGCACCAGGCGGCCTGAGCCGTCGAAGCGCGCGGCGGCACGCGCCTGGTGCACGCGCAGCAATGCTAGCAGGCCCAGGACTTCCGGCTCGGCGGGCAGCAAGCGGTGGAGCAGCCCCGCTAGCCACGCGGCCTCTTCGGCCAGGTCGGGCCGTGCCGCCGCGCCATCGGACGCCAGGTAGCCTTCATTGAACAGCAGGTAGAGCACGGCGAGGACTTCGTCCAGGCGGGCGGCCAGCAGCGGGCCGGTGGGCACGCGAAAGGGGATGCCGGCGGCGACGATCTTGCGCTTGGCGCGCACGATGCGCTGGGCCACGGTCGCCTCGCTGGTGAGGAAGGCGCGGGCGATGGCGGCCGTCGGCAGGCCGCAGACGGCGCGCAGCGTCAGCGCCAGTTGCGCCTCGCGGGCCAGCGCGGGGTGGCAGCAGGTGAAGATCAGGCGGAGGCGGTCGTCCTCCGCGGGCGGGGCGGCGGGGGCCGCCGCCTGTTCCAGCAGGGCCAGTTTGCCGGCATAACGCGCTTCGCGCCGCCAGCGGTCGATGGCTTTGCGCCGGGCGGCGGTGAGCAACCAGGCGCCGGGCCGGTCGGGGATGCCCTCGCGCGGCCAATGTTCCAGGGCCGCCAGGAGGGCATCCTGCACAAGGTCTTCGGCCTGATCGAAATCGCCCAGGAGCCGGACCAGGGTCGCCGTCAAGTGGCCCGCTTCCTCGCGGAAGACGCGGGTGAGGGCAGCATCGGCGGCGGCCCGGCCAGGATCATCCATCAGTGCTGGGCGAGCGGGCGGATCTCGACTTTGCTGTTGGGTGACGGCCAGGTCGAGGCCAGGGCGATAGCGGCATCCAGATCGGGCACCTCGATAATCCCGTAGCCCCCCACACTCTCCTTGGCCTCGATGAACGGCCCGTCGGTCACGACAGTGTGTCCGTTCTGCCGATGGACGGTGGTGGCGGTGCGGGCGGGCTGGAGTTCGTAG
>JAICKM010000566.1 GCA_025927935.1 Chloroflexia bacterium
CCGCCGCCTTGCGGGGCGGCCCCGCGCCGGGCGGTAAGGGCGGAGGGCGCAAGAAAGGCCGCCGCTAACGCGGAACGGGACACCGGCCATACGGACACAACGAAATCGCCGTGCCGGCGCGGAGTCCGGCGCCACGGGGGCCAAAAGGCGGAGACGGCAATCCATCCCGCGGCGGGCGAACCCAACTGTAATTGCTGCTATCATAGCCGGGAACCAAAACCAGGGCCGTAGCATCTATAGACCGTAGCATCTCTACCCCACCCTGATGCAGAACGCACCTGACATCTTTTCAAGGAGGATTCCCGGCACAAATGAACCTGGCTACCTCACGCAACTTCGTCGCAGCACTACTCGTGGCGGGTGCCACACTCGCGCCCGGCCTCGCCGCGCACGCGGCCCCCGCCGCCGACACGGCGACCGATCTCAAGGTCGCTGCCCGCGCCCGCCTGGCGCAGACCGAACCCACCCTGGTCATCGACCACATCGAGGTGCGCGCAATCATGGGCGACTATGCGACCGCCGTCGCCTACCCGGATCTGGCGAAGAATGAGACCGACCCCGGCACGATCATCCTGCATAAGGAGAACGGCGTCTGGAAGGGCGTCGGCGGCCCCGGCACGGCCTTCCCGCCCGGCGCCGACCGCGAAGGCGCCCCCGACGCGCTGTTCGACTACGACAATCCCTACACCGGCGACAACGCGCAGAACGCCATCAACCGCATCACCGTCGCCCACAAGACCTACTCCATCGATTATGTCAAGTTCCAGTATCCGGCGGACGGCGTGATCGACGCGGACAGCACACCCAGCAAAGTCACCCTGCTCGGCCCCAAGGTGCGCGAGCCGATCTACGACGGCCCGGCCTACGAGGTCACGATCCAGCCACTGAACATGCCGATCAGCGCCCTGGACGAGTGGGGCGTGGCCCGCCTGGAGCAGGAGATCACCCAGCGCGAGGCGGAGAACGGCAAGGGCGGCCCCAACACGCAGCCCCAGTTCGCCACCTACTTCCACCTGGAGCGCCCGTTGGGCAACTACGATGCCTTCCAGATCGACTGGTTCGGCGGCGACTCGACCCAGCGCGAACTGTTCCTGGCCCCGGAGCACGGCGGCCCCATCGTGCTGGTCGCGACCCGCGTCTACCCTGTGCAGAACAACCCCGGCGCCCCGCAGGCCGAGAGCGCGGTCAACCTGCTGCTGAACACGCTGGAAGTGCCGGCGTACACCATCCAGCAGCCGGGTATGCCGCGCACGGGCGCGGGGACCGCCCTGGCGTTGCCGGTGACCCTGCTGTCCCTGGGGATCGGGGCACTAGCGCTCGGCGCGGGCCTGCGCCGCCGGGCCACCCGCCGCGCCTAAACGCAACGCAGGGGAAAAGCGAAGCGGAGCCACCAGGAGGCGGCTCCGCTTCTTTGATCCCGGCCCTGTCAGCGGGTGTAGGGGCGGGTTTCAAACCCGCCTTGCCCCAATTCCATGGTGCATCCTATACCATCGAACCCTGCCGCGCCAGCCAATCGCGGATCATAGCGCTGTGCTCGGCATAATGCTCATATGTGTTGTTGCCCAGGCAAGCCACCACCGACTCGCCCAGCACTCGCGCGACCCGACTGTCCGCTGTGAAATCAGTCTCGTCCAGGGCTTCGACCACTGCCACAACGCGCTGGAAGGAGTGGTCAAACGCGGCTCGAACATCGCGCAGCGACACATCCCGGTACTGTGCCACTACCCGCGCGTTGATCTCGTCGTCCGATTCCTCGTCTTGCGGTGTAGCGGATACTGGCTGCGCCGGGCGCTCTCCATGCATGGCCGGTTCCAGTTCCCCTAACGCAAACTGCTCCCAGTGCATGATGTGGGGCAGCATATCCTTCACTGACCATGTCCCGATGATGCCCCACTGGGTGACTTGCGCTTCCGTCAACTGGTCCACGGCCTGTTCGAGGCGTGCATGCTCGGTGTGGAGCCGGTTGAGCAGTTCCACTTTAGTCAGGAGTTCTTCCATCTCAGACCCTTTATAACTGTTAGAGTTTTCTCATGATCCAACTCAACAAGCCAGTCCACTGCTGCATCAGTAATCCAGACATCAATGCTTGCCGGGTGCCATAAGTCATCGTAACAAGCCACGAAGTCGGCATATTGCATCTGGGCAGCAATGCGATCCGCCGGCCAAACGACGATCACAATCGCCTTCCCTGGATGGAGGGAGCGCAGCACCGCTCTCAGTTGTTCCAGATCCAGATCTCCCACAGCCTCACGACGCGAATAGGCCGGCCCGCGTTCGACCCCTTGCTCCTGCGCGGTACGGATTCTTTGAATCTGATCTGTGATCACAGATGCCTGGCTACGCGAGACCAGTGTATATTTCCCCACAAGTGCCTCGTTTGCAGCTATGCGCCGGGCGATGGTCATGTTTAGTTCCTCAAGTGCAGAGTTGATCCCTTACTTCTTGGAGACAGGTCTTGGGCAGCGAAAGCACGGCACTGAGTAATCAGAGCGCGACAGTCACGCAACTGTTGAATCCGCCGTAGCCGTCCGGCTCTTTCTCCAGGCTCTCCGGGTCGTCTACAGCAGTCGCGTCGTCCAGCAGAAACTTATAGCGATAGTAGCCAGGCGGCAGCGGGGCCAGGTGGAAGCGGAAGATTCCTTGCCCCAGTTCGGCGAAACGGTAGCCCGCCGCGAACCAGCCGTTGAAGTCGCCGACCAGGGCCACCTGGCGCACCCGTGGGTTGTAGTAGTAAAAGGTGATCCCGCCGTCCGGCGCAGGCGCGGGCGACTGGGGGTAGCCCACGAGCGGCCCACCGGGCGCCCGCAGTGCGCGGGCCACCGCCCCCGCCGGGTTGACGACTCCCGCGCCCTGTTTCTCCGCCGGCACATCCTGCATCGGCACCGCGGTCGCCATGAGCAGGTCCTTGATCGCCGCCGGGGTCAGGCTGGGGTTAGCCTCGATCATCTGCATGGCGACGGAGGAGACCACCGGCGCGGCCACCGACGTGCCGTCCACGAACTGGTAGCCCGCCGAGAGCCAGTTGTGGCGGGCCAGGCGGTCGTTGAGCAGGAAGCGCATCTCCTTCACGCCCAGGTGGTCGAGCGCGCCGGTGCGCAGATACAGCGCGCGGCGTGCGGCGTCGCGGGCGGCCAGCAGCGCCGGGTCGTCCAGCGCCAGCAAGCGGGCCAGGCGCCCGGCCTCGCGCGCCTGCCTCGTGCCCGGCAGCAACGGCGCGGCCAGCAACATACTCGGCGCGACTAGCTCCGGCTTCTGGTGGCCCATCCGCGTGGGGCCGAACGACGAGCGCCAGGGCTGGAAAGTGGACAGCCGCGTATGGAGCACATTCTGGTCGCTGGCCCCGCCCACCGTCAGCACGGAAGGCGCGCTGGCCGGCGGCACAATGTAGCGCGTGCCCGAATTGCCCGCCGCCGCCACCACCATAAGCCCCGCGTCCACCAGCGACTCGACCATTCGTTCGAGCGGGTCGGTCGCCGTCGTCGCCTCGGCGTCGCCACCCAGCGAGATGTTGAGCACGCGGATGCCGAAGCGCCGGTGGTGCTCGCGAATCCAGCGCAAGCCGCGGATAATGTCGCGATCGGGGATGCGCATGGTGGGCTGGCCCACCCGCGCCAGCACCAGCGTCGCCTCCGAGGCGATGCCCCGGTAGCGCCCGCCCGACAGATAGCCGTTGCCCGCCGCCACCACGCTCGTCATCAGCCCGTGCCAGCTCCGCACCTCTGTGCGCGAGAAATCCGCGCCTTCGATGGGCGGATCGGCCATCGCATCGATGGTGGCGAGGATGCGGTTCTCCGGCTGGACCAAATCGGGATGCGGATAGAAGCCGCTGTCGAGCAAGGCGAGCACCACGCCCCGGCCCCGAAACAGCGGGTTGGCGTGCAGCCGCAGCGGCACCGGCAGGGCGGGCGCGCGCCCGCCCACGGCCACCTGCGGGTTATCGTTGCGCGCGCCGTGGTGCGACAGGATGCTGGAGAGATCCTGCCCGGTGCCCGCCAGGGCGTCGAGCGCGCGCCGCACGCAGGCCGGGCAAACGCCCTGATCGGGGCGCCAGTCCGGGAAGCTAGCGGCCAGCGCCCGCATCACCACTTCTTCGAGTTCGATGCTCTGGCGAAATAACGCCGGCTCCGCGCGCTGCCCGCAAATGGGGCAACGCACCGCCGGGCGCTCCTCGATCGTCTCTGTCACCTGTTCGATCATCGCTTGCTGTTAGCTTTCCGCAGGGCGGCCCGGCGCCCTGGTCCCCACGAGACGAGACTCTTCGCTCCGCTCAGAGTGACAAGGGCCGAGTGCCCGGTTGCCCCGCGCCCTGATCCCCACGAGACGAGACTCTTCGCTCCGCTCAGAGTGACAAGGTATAAAGGGCAAACTCGCCCCCATTAAAGGCGCGAGTTAGTCGTCATTCGTCACACGGAGCACGGACCACTGATCACGGACCGCACACCACTCGCCATCATAGCAACTTGTGCGCCGCCCGGCAAGATGGGTCACGAGAAGGTCACATTGCGGGGTCCGCTATTGTCCGACCTTGTGCACCTGGGGAGACAATTTGGTATAATGAGGCGGCAGTAAGACACTTCGGCCGCTACCCCCAGGGCCGGAACGATCTACATAATGCGATGCGCGCCCCGTCCGCTATCATGGCACCACCTCCCGCCGCACTTCCCTTGATTTGGCGCCTCCTGGACTCCCGATCTGTTCCATTGGCGGAATAGAGACGGGTGGCGTGCGTATCGCATCCGATTACAGACTCTAGATGAGGAGATCGCACTTGAAGAAATGGCAAATAGCGACCACGGTCGC
>JAICKM010000749.1 GCA_025927935.1 Chloroflexia bacterium
AACCTGCTCTCGTTGCGCGTCCTTCAATTGGTCCTTGTCGCTCTGAGCGGAGCGAAGAGTCCCGTCTCGTGCGGGCTAAAGACGAGATTCTTTGCTCCGCTCAGACTGACGTTGGCAGCTTGATGCGCTACGGGCCTTTGTCACTCTGAGCGCAACGAAGAATGAAAATTGCAGTTTGACGCATGACTCTTCTGAACGGCCAAGCCCGTGAGACAAACTCGCGGTCATGGACTTCCAGTGGCACCTTCAACAGTTCGGCGATGGCTGCCACCAGATGATCGGAATAAAGCTGGAAGGCTTTCTCGCCCTTCTCTGCCGTGGCGCGGAAAGGGTTGCCGATGACGCCGGTGTCGCTGAATTCGTCGTGGTCCATCGGGAACATGAAGTACTGGTAGCCCTGGAACTCGATGTCCGGCGCGCCGTCGGTTTTCTTGAAGGCATCGGGCAGCGCCGGGGGCTTGTGGGCGATGGTTGTGACGGCGCGGTCCATGCGCACCAACCGGGCGTTGTGGGCCAGCATCTGCGAGGTTTCAAGTTCGCTGGCATGCCAGCCGGGCGTCTCGTCCGCCGGGTTCTCCAGGATGTCTTTCACCAGGCCCATGTAGCGCTCCGCATAGGGCTTGTAGTAGGCGATGAGCGCGCCTGTCTCGTACTTCAGCCGGCGCAGCAGCGGATCGACGATCTTTGCGTTGGAGCCGTGCCCAGCGACGAAGATCAGCCGGTTGAAGCCGTGATGGATCAGGCTGCGTGCGATGTCGTACAGCAGGTTGTTGAAGGTCTCAGCGCGCAGGGTGATCGTGCCGAAGCCCTGGCCGGGGCCGCGCATGTGCTGCGGCGAGTAGCCTGTCCAGACGCAGGGCGTGTAGAGCACATCGGCCTTCTCCCCCGCCCGGCGCGCCACTTCCTCGGCGGTGACGGTGTCGGTGGAGAGCGGCAGGTGCGGGCCGTGCTGCTCGGTGCTGGCGACCGGAATCAGGATCAGGTCTTTGCGCCGCAGGTACTCCTGGATGTCGGGGTACGGCAGATCGGCCAGATTATGCGATAGTAGCTCCGAATGTTCCATAGTCAGTTTTTGCTCCTGCCCGGCGGGCGTAGGTCTCAGGGGGCCGGTTGGCGTCCCGGACGGACGGCTTAACGCGCGGCGCCCACCTGCATCAAGGTTAAGAACTCATCGGCGACGCGATCCGCGAAGGCGGCATCGTTGATGTGCGCGTCGAGCGTGATCAGGGGAATATCCTCGCGCAGCCCCGCGCCCAGCGCGGCCCGGAAAGCGGCATCGGCCTCGGGGTCCCAGAACACGCCGCCCGGCACGTTCGGGATGGAGAGGCCCTGTGTGGGCACGACCACGACCAGCGGGCCGTGCGCCGCGTTGAGCTTGCGCGCCATGATCGCGCCGATCTGCTCCATTTCCGGACGCAGCAGGCGGATCAGCGTAAACTCCGGGTTATGGTAGTAGGCGGGGCGGTCCTGGAACCGCTCCGGCACCTCGTCGCGCGGGCCGTGTACGGTGAAATCGACGCAGCCGGGCACCACGACCTGCGGCAGCCCCAGTGCACCGATCCGTTCCAGCCGCCGCGGCCCGCCCTGGTGGAAGCCGCCGATCAGTTGATCGGACAGTTCGTCGGTGGTGTAGTCGATCACGCCCGCCAGTTGCCCGGCTTCGGCCAGTTCTTCCATGGCCGGGCCGCCCACGCCGTTGGAGTGGAAGATCACCGCTTCGAGACCCTGCCCGGCGAGGCGGTCTTTGATGCGCATCACCGGCTGGGTTGTGTTGCCGAGCATGGTGATGCCGACATAGCGTGTGCCGTCCGGTTCGCCCGCATCCGATCCGCCAGAGACGGGGGCCGCGCCACTGCGCACCATGCCCACCACGGCGGCGGCGGCATTGTCGAAGACCGCCCGCCCGATGGGGTTGAGGCCCAGGATGTCGACCACCGAATGCAGCACCATGATGTCGCGCGTGCCGATCAGCGGGCCGAAATGCCGCCGGCCCGAGGCGATGGGCGTGACGATCAGCTTGGGCACGCCGACCGGCAGCGCGGTCATGGCCGCCGCGCCCAGCACGGCGCCCTCCGCGCCGCCCAGGCAGAGCACCCCGGCGATGCGGCCCTGCGCGTACAGGTCCAGTGCCACCTGGCGCACGCCGTCCTTCATGCGCTCGACGGCGGCTCCGCGTGTGCCCGCCGCCCGCAAGGCGTCGATGGTCGTGCCCGCCGCCTGGGCCACCGCGGCCCGGCTGAGGTCGGGCATGATGCCCAGCGGCTCGCCCAGGATGCCGGAGTCGAGCACCAGCGCCTCCATGCCTAGCGCGCGGATGCGGTCGCGTACATAAGCGATCTCGCGGCCCTTGGTATCCAGCGTGCCGATAAGCAGAATGGTTTGTATCATGGCCGTCCGCCCTCAGTTTTGTGCATGACTACGCAATCTGTATCTGCCGGAGACGAGACTCTTCGCTGCGCTCAGAGTGACACGCGGCTAACTACCCTTGCACGATGAGACTCTTCGCTGCGCTCAGAGTGACACGCGCCCTGGTGTCATGCTGAGCGCAGTGAAGCATCTCCGTCTGCATGTACCGAGACGAGGCTCTTCGCTGCGCTCAGAGTGACAAGGCGTCCAGCTCAGGCGGGCGCGAGGGCGCCCGGCACCTCGGTTAGCTCCACGCCGGCTTCGGCCATGGCGTGCTTCAGCGTCTTGGCCGACTCCTCCACCAGCCAGGAGTAGAACTCGTCGGACAGCACCCCGGAGCCGTGGTCCTGGATGAACTTCAGCTGCTCCGGCGTCAGTTCGGCGTCGGCGGCGCCGAGCGCGTTCTTATACGGGTTGGCCGGAGTGCGGTCGAGCGGCGCGACGAACTCGACGGTGAGGGCGTTGTTGTAGCCCGCCGCGTTGAGCGTCTGCACCAGGCGCACCCAATCGTAGTCGCCCTGCCCGCACGCCATGCGGTTGTTGTCGGCCACGTGGAAGGCGACCAGCTTCTTGCCGGTGTTCAGGATGGCCTGCCAGAGATTAGCTTCCTCGATGTTGATGTGGAAGGCGTCGAGGCAGACACCGCAGTTCGGGCCAACCGCTTCGGCCAGCATCACCGCCTGGTCGTGCCGGTTGAGGAAGTTGGTCTCGAAGCGATTCAGCGGCTCCAGCCCGATCAACACGCCTTCCTGTTCGGAATGCGCATAGACCTCGCGCAGCCCTTCCACGGCCCACTGCCACTCCTGCTCCGGCGTGTCCATCGGCACGACCTTGCCCACCTGCGAGGGCACAATGGTCATCTCGCGGCCATCGAGCTCCTTTACCATCGTGATGCAGCCTTTGAGGTAGTTGATGGTGCTCTCGCGCACCGCCGGATCGGCGTGGATCAGGTCGCGGCCCTCGAACATCAGGGAGACGGAACCCCAGCAGCGCAGGTTGTTCTCCTGCAACAGGCGGCGCACCTCCTTCGTGTCGTACTTTTCCGGCTCACCACTGATTTCGAT
>JAICKM010000165.1 GCA_025927935.1 Chloroflexia bacterium
ATCGCCTACAGCCACTGCATCGCCCACGGCATCGAGATGTCGACCGCCATGCAAAACCAGAAGGCGGCCGTCGAGTCCGGCCAGGTGCTGCTCTATCGCTACAACCCCGATCTGGCGGCCCGCGGGCAGAATCCGCTGGTGCTCGACTCGCGCCCACCAAAGATCCCGGTCGAGCAGTATCTGTACATGGAAAACCGCTTCAAGATGCTGACCAAGAGCAACCCCGCCGAAGCACGGCGCCTGCTGGTCGAAGCCCAGCACGACGTGGATCGCCGCTGGAGCTACTACGAGTATCTGGCGGCCCGCCCCGGCGTGCCGGTGCTGGATGGCGAAGTTGCCGAACCGGCCGCCGCGCCGCCGAGCAGCAACGGCCACATCCCGGCAGGCGTGCTGGCGATTAGCGGGAAATAGCGCGGTAGAGCAGACGCGGCGGCGCACCGGCGCGCCGCCGCGTGGCAGAAAGGAACGGCCTCTGGATGAACCTGATGACAACCTATCTGGGGATGACCCTGCGCACCCCGTTGGTGCCCTCGGCGTCGCCCTTGTCGGAAGAGATCGACAACATCAAGCAGATGGAGGATGCCGGCGCGGGGGCGGTCGTGCTCTACTCGCTGTTTGAGGAGCAGTTGGTGCGCGAACGCCGCGAACTGAACCATCATCTCACCTACAGCTTCGCCGAGGCGCAAACCTTCTTCCCCGAGCCGAGCGAATTCCACCTGGGCCCCGACGAATATCTGGAGCATATCCGCAAGGCAAAGGAAGCGGTCGATATCCCGATCATCGCCAGCTTGAACGGCGCATCAGTTGGCGGCTGGACCTCGTATGCCCGCAACATCGAGCAGGCCGGCGCCGATGCCGTCGAACTGAACATCTATTACATTCCCACCGACCCATTTCTGACCGGGGCGCAGGTCGAGGAAACCTATCTCGACATCGTGCGCGCCGTGAAAGCGGCGGTCACCATCCCGGTCGCGGTGAAGCTGAGTCCCTACTTCAGCAACATGGCCCAGATGGCCCGCCACCTGGACCAGGCCGGGGCCAACGCCCTCGTCTTGTTCAACCGCTTCTACCAGCCGGATATCGACCTGGAAGCTCTGGAGGTGACGCCCAACGTGCGCCTGAGCACCCCGCAGGCGCTCCGCCTGCCATTGCGCTGGATCGGCATTCTCTACGGCAAAATCGGCGCCGACCTGGCGGCGACCAGCGGTATCCACGAGGCGCCCGACGTGTTGAAGATGCTCATGGCCGGTGCCAGCGTCACTATGATGGCCTCGACCCTGCTGCGCAACGGCATCGACCACATCCGGGGCATCGAACAGGATATGCGTAACTGGATGATCGAGCACGAATACGAATCGGTCCACCAGATGCAGGGCAGCATGAGCCAGCAGAACTCCGCCGATCCGTCGGCCTTCGAGCGCGCCCAGTATATCCGCGCCCTGCGCAGCTACCACCCGTCGCCTGCCGCCGCGAAGCGACCAGGGCCGCGCTGGTAGGCGTATCGGGCGAACGGATTGCCGTAATCGGTCCTGTGGGCGGCACGACTCGGCCCCAGGACCGATTGACTCGGATGGGGGCGCGCGTCTATAATGAAGATGGTCGGGCCGAACGTCGAGGGTTATCTGGAAAAAATACCCCTCGGCGATACACTTGTCCGGCCGTATATTTGCTTCGCTGGAAGGGAATCCGCGCCATGCGCCGGTCTTCATCGCCAATCCAATACAAAAGCGGTAACGCGCGCATAGCCTCACTGCCGATACCCGGCGGGCGGATTCTGTCCGCCACCGGGAGTACGCGCGGATCGGCGCGACGCACGTAGCACGCCACGGCTGCTTGTCCACCACGACAGGTCACGGGTGCGAGGCTACCGGCTCGCACCCGTTTTTATGCGCCTACCGGCAATCGGCATCACCAATCGAATACTCTGGAGACGTAGCTCAGCGGTAGAGCGGCTAAACTGCCATCACCAATATTTGCCCCCAGGGGCCGGCGGCGGATGGTTACCACTTCTAATGGGCAGGTCGCGGGTTCGAGTCCCGCCGTCTCCTCCATGGCGGTCCGGCGTTCTGGGTTATCTGGCAAAGCAGGTTCAACTCCCGCAACGGGCGCAAGCTCGTAGTGCCCAGGGCAATATTTGACCGCCAGCCGTTATCATTCCTGGCCCATTCGCGGGCCGGCCTGGAAAGGAGCGCGCCGATGAAGAACTTTGTCGAGTTTATCCGCAACCGCACGAACACGCCGCAGAGCGAGCCGATCCCCGGCGCGGCCCAGGTGCCCAACAGCGCGGGCGGCTACGCCTGGCCGGTGGACGACTGGACGCGGCTGGACCGATTCATCGTACTCGGCAGCGAACAAGGCACATACTACATCCAGGAGCGCGCGCTGACCCAGGAGAACGCCCAGGCCGTGATCCGCTGCATCGACGCCGACGGGCTGCGCACGGTGGCGCGCATCGTGGAGATCTCGCAGGCCGGGCGCGCGCCGAAGAACGATCCGGCCATCTTCGCCCTGGCGCTCTGCGCCACGCTGGGCGACGACGCGACCAAGGCAGCGGCTTTCGCGGCTCTGCCCCAGGTCTGCCGCATCGGCACGCACCTGTTCCACTTCACCGCGTATGTGGACGGGATGCGCGGCTGGGGGCGCGGGCTGCGGCAGGCGGTCGCCGCGTGGTATGCCCAGCCCGCCGCGCGCCTGGCCTACCAGGCGGTCAAGTACCAGCAGCGCGACGGCTGGAGCCACCGCGACCTGCTGCGCCTGGCCCACCCCAAGCCGGCGGATGAGCAGCACAGCATCATCTATCAAGGGATGGTCAAGGGCTGGGAGGGTGTGGGCGACGCGCCGCACCCGGACGCGGATGTGCGCATCATCTGGGCGTTCGAGCGCGCCAAGCGCGCGACGAGCGCCGCGGAGATCGTGCGCCTCATCAACGACTACGATCTGCCGCGCGAGGCCATCCCGACGGCCTGGCTCGACAACGCCGAGGTCTGGGCGGCGCTGCTGGCCCGTATGCCGATGGAGGCCATGGTGCGCAACCTGGCGACCCTGACGCGTGTGGGCGTGGTGACGCCGGGCAGCGCGGGCACACGCCATGTTGTCGCGCAACTGGCGAACGCCGAGCGCGTGCGCGCCGCGCGCCTGCACCCGATTAAGGTGCTGGCCGCCCTGCGCACCTACGCGAGCGGCAAGGGCGTGCGCGGCCAGAACACCTGGCACCCGGTCGCAAAGGTGAATGACGCGCTGGACGGCGCGTTCTACCTGGCCTTCGGCAATATCGTGCCCAGCGGGCGGCGCTGGCTGCTGGCGCTCGACGTGTCGGGGTCCATGCAGGCCGGCACCGTCGCCGGGGTGCCCGGCCTGACGCCCCATGTGGGTAGCGCGGCCATGTCGCTGATCACGGCGGCCACCGAGCCGGCGCACACCATCATCGCCTTCTCGGCGGCGAAGGGCGGCTACGGCGGCCAGTGGGGCGGCGGTGAGTCGGGCATCACGCCCGTCGATATCACGCCCGGCCGGCGCCTGGACGACGTGATGCGGACGATGGAGGCCATCCCGATGGGTGGCACTGACTGCGCCCTGCCTATGATCTGGGCCGCGCGCCACAAGGTAGCAGCGGATGTGTTCGTGGTCTACACTGACTCGGAGACCTGGGCGGGCGCGATCCACCCGGCCCAGGCGCTGCGCCGCTACCGCGAGCAGATGGGCATCGCGGCCAAGCTGATTGTCGTGGGAATGACATCGAATGGATTCTCTATCGCCGATCCAGAAGATGCTGGGATGCTGGATGTGGTCGGCTTCGACACGGCGGTGCCACAGGTTATGGCCGACTTCGCCGTCGCGGACTAGCCGCCGTTAGTTCGCGTCTCAACCAGGGGAGATACGTCCCGACGGATGTATCTCCCCTGCGCGCTTTCCACGGTAGGAGCGCCATGCCATCCGGCGGATGGCACGAATATTGATTGGACAATAGGACCAATGCCAATTAGCTGCATAGGGTTAAGTTGACTGGCGGCACCATCCTGAGTCGCCGAACTCAATTTTGGACAATGGGACAGGAGGATTACATGGCTGACCGAACAGCGCAAGCAACGTGGAAAGGGACTTTGACGGAGGGCAGCGGCACGATCAATTCGGTGGGCAGCGGCGCGATTAGCGACCTCGGCGTCACCTGGAAGGCGCGCACCCAAAGCTCGGACGGCATGACCAGCCCGGAGGAACTGATCGCGGCGGCCCACGCGGCCTGCTACGCGATGGCTTTCTCGAACGTGCTGGCGAAGGCGGGCCACCCGGCGGACCAACTCAATGTGACCGCCGTTTGCTCGTTTGAACCCAAGCCCGAAGGCGGCTGGAAAATCAGCAAGATGCGCCTCGACGTGGAGGGCCGCGTGCCCGGCGTGGATAACGCCGAGTTCCAGCGCCTGGCCGAAGAGGGCGAAGCCGGGTGCCCGGTGTCGGCGGCGCTCCGCAATAACGTCGATATCCAACTGAACGCGCATCTGGCCGCATAGCCTGCAACCGCCGGATTAGTCTGACGGAGAGCGTACACCGCTGGGTGTACGCTCCTTTGTTTTCTCTGCGACTTTCGCCGCAATTTCCCTACTCCTACTTCTCAAGCCGCCCCACATCTGCTATACTGAATGCCTGGATAGAACATTTGTACGGCTTCATTCCCCTGGTAGGAGGTAGTAATTTGGCCGCTCCCGTGCGTACTTTGACCCCCGCCCTTGCCCGCCGCCTGGCGATCACCCGCCAGCACCTGGCCGGGCCGCCCCCCGCGCCCGATGCCGCCGGCATCCTGGATCTGATACGCGACCTGGGCTGCCTACAGCTGGACCCGATGACGGTGGTGGCGCGCAGCCATCAACTGGTGCTCTGGAGCCGCCTGGGCGCTTACGACCTGGCCGATCTCGATACCCTGCTCTGGCAGGAGCGCAAGCTGTTCGAGTACTGGGCGCACTGCGCGTCTATCGTCCTCACGGAGGATTACCCGATCCACCAGGTGCAGATGTACAAGTCGGCAACCGGGACCAGTAGCTGGGCGGTGAAGGTCGGCGCCTGGATCGCGGCGAACCAGGCACTGCACGATTATATTATGCAAGAATTGTGCACGAAGGGTCCGCGCCTGACCAGCCAGTTTGAGGACCAGGCCGAGGAACACTGGTCGTCGTCCGGGTGGACGGCGGGGCGCAACGTCAGCCGGATGCTTGATTTCCTCTGGATTCGGGGGCAAATCACCGTGGCCGGGCGCGCGGGCATCCAGAAGGTGTGGGACCTGACCGAGCGCCATTTGCCGGACGCCGTCACCCTGCCGGCGCTTTCAGAGCAGGAAGCCGTGCGGTTGGCCGTGCAAAAGTCGCTGCGGGCGCTCGGCGTGGGCCGGCGGGCGGACATTAACCAGCACTACACGCGCGGCAGCGACCCGCGCCTGCCTGCCGTGCTGGCCGAGCTGGAAGCCGCGGGCCGCATCGCCCAGGTCGCGATCCGTGACGACGACCGCACCTGGCCGGGACCGTGGTATATCCACATTGATGATCTGCCGCTGCTCGACCAGTTGGCCGCGGGCGACTGGACGCCGCGCACCACGCTCCTCTCGCCTTTCGACAACCTCATCTGCGACCGGGCGCGCACCGAGTTGCTGTTCGACTTCAACTTCCGCATCGAGATCTACGTGCCGCAGGCCAAGCGCCAGTACGGGTACTATGTGCTGCCCATCCTGCACGGCGACCGCCTGATCGGGCGCATCGACCCGCGCATGGACCGCAAGCAGAGCCGCCTGGTGGTCAACGCTGTCCACGCCGAGCCGGATGCGCCGCTGACGGACGAAACGGCGCGCGCCGTGGCCGGGGCCATCGGCGACCTGGCGGCCTTCCTGGGCGCCAGGGACATCGCCTACACCGACCGCGTGCCGGACGGCTGGCGGCACGCGCTCAACTAGCGGCGCAGCCGCCTGCCGTGTGGGAGCCGGCGGGCATATGTTCCTTGTCACTCTTCGCTGCGCTCGGGGTCTCGTCGCGGCGGGCGCCAAGACGAGATGCTTCACTCCGTTCAGCATGACAACGATGGCGGCACGCGCCAGGCCCCCTTGCCCCTCTGAGCGCAGCGAAGAGTCTCGTCGCGTGCGGGAACCAGACGAGATGCTTCACTCCGTTCAGCATGATAAATGGGCGACATTTCCACCTATAGGCGGACGGGGATAAGTCCTACCGACTGATGCGGATACGCTTGCCTGGCGGGTAGAATCAGGCAAGTGCCGTGCGCTTCGGCGCGGCATTCGCTTGACCGCAAGGAAAATCTGCCGCCATGGCTCAAAATCTGACCCTCCCCGCTCCGGCGCGGACCCAGGTGCCGTTGCAGCAACAACGCGCCTTGCTGGCCCGCTACTTGAAGCCGCAGCGGGCCAAGGTGACGCTGCTGGCCGCGCTGCTCTTCGCCAACATCGGGCTGCAACTGGCCCGCCCGCTGATCGTGCGCACCTTCATCGACGTGGCCCTGGCACAGGGGCCGCTCGATAGCCTGTTCAACGCCGGGTTGCTCTTCCTGGCCGTCGCCCTGGTCAACCAGGGCGTGGCCGTCGCCGAAACCTATGTGGCCGAAGATGTGGGCTGGATCGCCACCAACGCCATGCGCGCCGACCTGGTGTTCCATTACCTGCACCTGGATATGGGCTTCCATAACACCCGCACGCCCGGCGAACTGATCGAGCGCATCGACGGCGACGTAACCGCCCTGGCGAATTTCTTCTCCCGCTTCGTGCTGCTGGTGGTGGGCAACGCGGTCCTGCTGGCGGGCGTCCTGGTGATGCTGGCCCGCGAGGACGGGCGCGTCGGCGCGGTGATGACGGTGGTCGCGCTGGGCGCCCTCTGGGTGCTGGCCCGCAGCCGCAATATCGGCGTGGCGGCCACCACCGAGGAGCGCCAGGCCAGCGCCAAACTGTTCGGCTTCCTCGAAGAGCGGCTGGCCGGGCTGGACGATCTGCGCGCCAACGGCGGCGCCGCCCATACCATGCGCCGCTATTACGAGTACATGCGCGACTTCTTCTACAAGTGGCGCCACGCCTGGATGCTGCGCGCCATTATCATCCTGATCGCCATCGCGCTGTTCATCGCCATCTTCATCCTCGCCATCAGCCTAGGCGCGGCGCTCTACCAGGCGGGCGCGGTCAGCATCGGCACCGTCTACCTCTTCTCGGCCTATGTCGGCATGTTGCAGCGCCCGCTGAACCAGATCACCGAGCAGATGCAAGACCTGCAAAAAGCCAGCGCCAGCATGTTGCGCGTCGAGGAACTCTATCACATCGAGCGCCAGATCCAGGACGGCCCCGGCGCCGCCTTGCCGCGCGGCCCGCTGGCCGTCGAGTTCGCGGATGTGTCGTTCGGCTACGGCGACGAGACGGCGATCATCGACGGTGTGTCCTTCCGCCTGGCGCCGGGCGAGGTGCTGGGGCTGCTGGGCCGCACCGGCAGCGGCAAGACGACGTTGACCCGCCTGCTCTTGCGCCTGTATGACCCGGCGGCGGGTATCGTGCGCATCGGCGGGCGCGACGTGCGCGATCTGCCGGTCGCGGCGTTGCGCGGCGCCATCGGCGTGGTCACGCAGGATGTGCAACTCTTCCGCGCCACGGTCCGTGACAACTTGACCCTGTTCGACGCAAGCATCCCCGACGAGCGCATTGTGACCGTGCTGGGCGACCTGGGCCTGGGCACCTGGCTCGAATCGCTGCCGGACGGGCTGGACACGGAACTGGAAGCAGGCGGGCGCAGCCTCTCGGCGGGCGAGGCGCAATTGCTGGCCTTCACCCGCGTGTTCCTGCGCGATCCCGGCCTGGTCATCCTGGACGAAGCCTCGTCGCGGCTGGACCGGGCCACCGAGCAACGGATCGAGCGCGCCGTGGACAAGCTCCTGGCGGGCCGCACCGGCATCATCATCGCCCACCGGCTGGGCACCGTCGAGCGCGCCGACAGCATCCTGATCCTGGACGGCGGGCGGGTGGCCGAACAGGGTGCGCGCGCCCGGCTGGCCCACGATCCGGCCACGCGCTTCCATCACCTGTTGCGCACCGGCCTGGAGGAGGTGCTGGCATGAAAACCCTGCGTATCGTCTGGCGGCTGGCCCTGTCCCGCCCCGGCTACTTCGCGCTGACCCTGCTCACTTGGAGCATCTTCTTCAGTCTGCCGCTGGTCTCCGGGCTGCTGCTGCGCGCCTTCTTCGACGCGCTGAGCGGCAACGCGCCCGCCGGGTGGACCGTCTGGACGGCGGTGGCCTTGATGGTCGCCACCGAACTCGTTCGCATGACCTCGTTCTACAGCGGCTTCTGGGTCTGGTTCAACCTGGAAGGCGCCATCCAGACGGTGCTGCGCAAAAACATGCTGGCCCATATTCTGGAAGGCCCCGGCGCCCGGTCCCTGCCCGATTCGCCGGGCGAGGCCATCAGCCGCTTCCGCGACGACGTGGACGAGATCGTCGACTACATCGACACCTATGTGGACCTCACGGGCACGCTGATCTTCGCCGTGGTCGCGCTGGGCGTGATGATCCAGACGGACGCCGCCATCGCGCTGACCGCCTTTGTGCCGTTGCTCTGCATCATCGTCTTCGTCAACTCGCTGACCGGGCGCATCAAGCGCGTGCGCCGGCGTGCCCGCGAGGCCACGGGCCGCGTCACCGGCTTCCTGGGCGAGATCTTCGGCGCAGTGCAGGCGGTCAAGGTCAGCAGCGCCGAGGCGCGGGTGACAGCGCACTTCCGCACGATCAACGCGCGGCGGCGCAAGGCCGCGCTCATGGACAGCCTGTTCACCCAGTTGCTCGACTCGTTCAACATGAACACGGCCAACCTGGCGACCGGCGTGGTGCTCATCCTGGCGGCCCAGGCCATGCGCAACGGCAGTTTCACCGTGGGCGACTTCGCGCTGTTCGTCAGCTACCTGGAGGCGCTGATGGGGCTGCCGCGCCAGATCGGTCGCTTGCTGGCCCGCCACAAGCAGGTCAGCGTGTCCATCGACCGCATGACGGCCCTGCTGCAAGGTGCGCCGAGCGAAAGTCTAGCCGCGTCCGGCCCGATCTATCTCGACGGCCCGCTGCCCGTGGTGCCCTATGCGCCGAAAACCGGCGCGGATCGCCTCGGCACGCTCGACGTGCGCGGGCTGACCCACCGCTATCCCGGCACCGAACGCGGCGTCGCGGACATCGATCTGCGGCTCGAGCAGGGCCACGTTACGGTGATCACCGGGCGGATCGGCTCCGGGAAGACGACGCTGCTGCGCGCGCTGCTGGGGCTGCTACCGGCCCAGGCGGGCCAGGTGCGCTGGAACGGCCAGGCCGTGGCCGACCCGGCCACCTTCTTCGTGCCGCCGCGCTGCGCCTACACGCCGCAGGTGCCGCGCCTGTTCAGCGAGCCGCTGGGCGACAACATCTTGCTGGGCCTGCCCAGCGACCGGGTGGATCTGCCCGGCGCGCTGGACCAGGCGGTGCTGGCACCGGATGTCGCCGAGATGGCCGACGGGTTGGACACGGTGGTCGGGCCGCGCGGCGTGCGCCTGTCCGGCGGGCAGGTGCAGCGGGCGGCGGCGGCGCGCATGTTCGTCCGCGACCCCGAACTGCTGGTCTTCGACGACCTGTCCAGCGCCCTGGATGTCGAGACCGAGCGGCTGCTCTGGGATCGGCTGTTCGCGCGGGGCGGCGCCACCTGCCTGGTGGTCTCGCATCGCCGCGCCGCGCTCCGCCGCGCCGACCACATCATCGTGCTGAAGGATGGCCGGATCGAGGCCCAGGGCCGCCTGGACGATCTGCTAGTCACCTCACCGGAGATGCAACGGCTCTGGCACGGCGAGGCCGAAGCCGATACGCCCGCCGAACTGGACGATCTGCGGGAAGCGGTGCCCGCCTAGCGCGGGCGGGGCCGCAACCCGGCGAACAGATCGTGCTCATGCACGCCAGGGCGGCGTGGCGCCGGCACCACGCGGGTGAACTCTTGCCGGCTGACGAAGAAGCGCTGGAGCCGTACCGGCAGCCGCTCGATCCAGGCCATACCGGCGCCCTGGCTGGCATGGCAGTGCCAGGCGCGCAGGATCTGCTCCCGATATGCGCCGCACGCGACCACCGTCGTGGGCGGCGTCGCCTCCTCAGCCGCGCGCACCATATCCACATCCCCATTCTCCCCAAAGTGCCGGGGGTCGCGGCGCAATAGCCGCATCAGGACCACGGCGATCTTCAGGAACCGCGTGCCGAAAGTCGGGTAATAGAGCTTGAGCGGCTGGAACGGAACCAGCCCCGCCGCGATCTGCTCCGGATACGCCGCCGCGTCCCCCGCCAGGTGAAAGGCGGCCAGCGTGACCTCGTGGATGCGGATATGGTCGGGGTGGCCGTAGCCGCCGTAGGGGCCGAACGTGATCACCACCTGGGGCCGCAAGGCGCGCATGAGGGCTACCACCTTGCCGATGGCTTCCTCGCGGGGCGCCTGCACAAACGCCGCCGGGTTCGCGTTGTCCGGCGTGTCGGGCATACCGGAGTCGCGGTAGCCCAGGTAATGCACGGCGCGCAAGCCCAACGCCTCCGCCGCGCAGGTTAGCTCCGCGGTACGCAGGGCGGCAATGTCGGGGTAGCCTTCCAGGAATTTCGGATCCACCGTCCCGCACTCCCCACGTGTGACGCAGGCATAATGCACGCCCACGCCCTCGGCGCTATAGCGGGCCAGCGTGCCCGCGTTGCCGAAGCTCTCGTCGTCGGGATGGGGAAACGCGACCAGCAGCGTGCGCGTGGTGCGCGCCTGGTTGCGCCAATGCGACTCGATGCCGAAGGGCGCCAGATCGGGTAGTCGCGGCGCCGATGGCCGCGCGGTGGTGTCAGCCATAGTGCTCCGTCATAAGGTGGCGCCTGCGAGTCCGGGCGGAAGCCCGCAAGCGCCAAGGTCCGAAAAACTTATCCACCCACGGCCCGCGTGGCATGGTTGGGCAGATCAAACTGTGTAACGACTTTCTCCGGCAA
>JAICKM010000132.1 GCA_025927935.1 Chloroflexia bacterium
CCAGCCCGTGATGCCCTCGCGCACGCCGGGCCGGTCGAGGAAAGCCACCTGCGGCGGGCGTTCGATTGCGTTTGCTGGTGCAGCCATAGGAGACTCCTTGCGGGCAGCGGCGCCCGGCGGGATACGGGGGCGGTAGGAACGAGCAACCGCCCGTCCCTACGCGCTCCCTTGTGGTCGAGTACGGCTTACTTGTTCTTCGCCATCGTATCGTCGATGTTCTTTTGTGCCGTATCGAGGCCCTGCTTGATATCGAGTTTGCCGGACAGCATATCCGACTGGATCTTGTCGATCTGCTCCCCGTAGTTGGCATACGCCTTGACATACGGGCCGCCGATGGGCTGGCTCTTCGCCATGGCGTTAACCATGAACTGCCACGCCGGGTCGGCCATCAGCACGGGATCCTTGGCGGCCACCTGGTTGGCGGGCATCGCGTAGGTGTCCCGCGCCCACGACTGCTGAGCCGTCGGGCCGGTGGCGCACTTGATGAACTCCCACGCCGCGTCGGCGTTCTTGGACCCCTTCGGGATCGACAGGGCGAAGCCACCGCTGGTGCTGGTCTCGGTCGTCTTATACGGCACGGGACCCACGCCCCAGTCCAGGGCCGACTTCGTCTTGCCGTCAGCGCCCACGATCTGCGGGTTGTAGAACTTCAACTGCGACGCATAGCCGTTGATATCGGCGGTCATCGCGACTTTACCGGACATGAAGGCGTCGTTCGGCGGGGAGGTGAAGGTGCCGACGAGCTTCTGGTACGCATCCCATCCGCCGTAGCGATCGATCCACTTCTTCATCCATTGGAAGGTCTCCACCGTCGCCGGATCGTTGACCGTGACCTTGGTGCCGTCGGCGTTCACTTGCGTGGCGCCATTGGTCTTGCTCCAGAGATCCCAGCCCGCGTTGCCGATCAACGGGGAGAACGCGATGCGCGCGTAGGTGCCGTCCGGGTTCTTCTTGTCGATCTTGTCGGCGGCGGCCCACAGCTCATCCCAGGTGGTCGGCGGTTTCTCGGGGTCGAGGCCGACTTCCTTGAAGATGTTCTTATCCCAATAGAGCACGCGCACGTCGGTTTCATAGGGGATACCGTAGGACTCGTTGTTGTAGAGCGTCTGCTGCCAGGTGAACGGCCAGAACTGCGAGCTGTCGAGCTTGTCGCGGGTGATATACGATTGCAGGCTCGACTCGACGTTGTTGGCGGCGGCCTGCGGCAGCTTCGGGCGGTCTTCCACGATCACGTCCGGCATGCCCGAGCCGGCGGCAACCGCAGCGGTGTTGGCCGTCCAGATGTCGCCAAAGGGCTTGAAGGTCTCGGTCATCTTAATGTTCGGCAGTTGCTGGCTGCAAATGGCGACGATGCGCCGAATAGCCGTGCGGCGCACGGGCGACCCCCAGAAGTGCCAGAGGTTCACACTGCCGGAGACGCTGGTATTGAGCGGAGCCGCAGCGCCACTGGCGTTGCCTGCTCCGCCGGTGCCGCCGGTGCCGCCGGTACCGCCGGTGGTGGCCGTGGCTTCGCCGCCGCCGGTGCCGGTAGTAGCGGTGGCCGCACCGCCGCCGGTGGCGGTGGTGGCTGTGGCTTCGCCGCCGGTGGCCGTGGTGGGGGCAGCTGCCGTAGTGGGAGCGGCTGCCGTAGTGGGGGCGGCCGGCGCGGTCGTCGCGGTGGGATTCTCACCGCCGCACGCCGTGAGCAGGGTACTCCCTGCGAGCATGACTGCGGCGAGCGTTCGCCGCGTCGGGGAATTCAGGACCATTGCTTCCTCCTTCGGATCAATAACTACGGTCGAAATAGGCACTGCTTTGTGCGAAAAGCTTGACCGTTCACCTCCTCTCTACAGCGGAATGCTACCTCTACAGCTAAACGGCATGATAGACCACGATTACACCGTTGTCAAGCAGGAATCAGGTCCATTTTCAGTCGCTACCGCAAAGTGTATAACGCCGTGCCGGCGTCCCTGGCACTCGGGGTATGATCGCCCCGCTGGGGGGCAGTCCTGCGCGCAAATGAGTCGCCTGCTGCTGTTCCACGCCGCGGGTTGAACCCGCCGCGCGTCTACCTCCGATCCCACTATGGTCCCAATGTGTATGAAGCCGGCTTCCAGCGGTCGGGTGGGGGCTTCGGCCCCCCACGGACATCCCGCGCGCTTCTTGCCGGCGCACTCCGAGGAGAACCGTCTGCCGGATTGGTCCTTGTAGCGGCGAAACCAGGCCCTCGCAAACATCAGGGGTCGTCGCAGCAGGAACCCGGCGCGGCAGGCGCCTCCGCGCTTGCATCACGAGTCTGGCAGGTTCCGGCGCCCCGCGGCCAGCCCCCAACCCGGCAGCGCGCTGGTTGGGCGGCGCCGGTTCTCGCCGATCGAGCAAACGTGGCCTGCTGAGCTTGTAAATTTTTCAAGCAACTTTTGTGCCGCCAGGATACGGGCCAAATTAGGCTACTTGCGCGCCGGGCCTGAGACCGCCGGCCGGCGGGGTGAGGGTGGCAGGATCCCGTGGCGCAGCGGGGAGCCGCGCCACGGGGTGGGGATCAGGTGGTGGGCAGCGGGGGTTCGCGCCGGATGCTGGGCTGGGGTTCGGGCAACGGCATATCGAGGTTGACCGGCAGCCGCCCGGCGGGCGCCGCGTCGCCGGTCAGCACATCGGCGACGGCGCCCACGCTGCTCGGCTGGTCGCCATAGGTGAGCAGCACGGTGCCAATGGACAGGGCCAGGTTTGCGTCGTAGGGACTGCGCAGCGCAAGCTGGATGATCGGCTTTTCTGACGCGGCCACGCGCTCCAGCAAGCGGGCCTGGTGCGGATCGATCACGGCACTGCGTGTCACGACGATAACGTGCTCGCACCCGCCCAGGAATTCGTCCAATACCGCGCCGGCGTGCGGCGCGGTATCATGCAGAGCCAGGAACCGCGTTTCGGGGAAGCGGCGCCCCAGCACTTGCAGCAGCGTCGAGGCGCCCAGCGGTTCGTTGCGGTTGGTCTCCACGGGCGAGACGCTGCCCGACGCGAACTCGACCACGCCCAATCCGCGCCCAGTCGTCACCGGCAACAGGTGGTCGCGGTCGCGGACCAGCGTGACCGCGGCGTGCGCCAGCCGGTCGGCGGCGCGGCGGTGTGCTTCCACCGGCCAGGCGGGCATGGCCGGCGGCTCCGTCACCTTAAGGCGCAAGGCGTGGACCCGCGCCACGGCCTCGTCCAGCCGCTGCTCGGAGATGACGCCCGCCTGCACCGCGCCGAGCAGGGTATCGTAGACCTGGCTTTGCAGGCGCAGGCTGCCCAGGATCATCACACAGTCCACCCCGGCGTTGACGGCGGCCACGGCGGCGGGCGGGATATTGCCGCCCTTGCGCCCGGCGATGGCGTCCATGACCAGCGCATCGGCGAACAGCACGCCCGTGAAGCCCACCTCCTTGCGCAGTAGATCGGTCATGAGGCGGTGGGAGAGGGTGGCGGGCAGGTGTGATTCGTCGATGCCGGGGAAGCGTACATGCGCCGAACAGATGGTATCGACCCCGGCGGCGATGGCCGCGCGGAACGGCAGCAGTTCGACCGACTCGATGCGATCCCACCCGTAGGATACGCTGGGCAGCTTCAGGTGCGAGTCGGCCTGCGTGTCGCCGTGACCGGGGAAGTGCTTCGCCATGCTGAACACCCCGGCCCGGCGCAGTCCGGCGATGGCCTCCGTCACGCAGCCGGCCACCTGCTGCGCGTCGTCGGAGTAGGCGCGGGTGCCGATGACCGGGTTGGCGGGGTTGGTGTTGATATCGGCGACGGGCGCATAGGCCAGGTTGATGCCCAGGGCGGCCATCTCCGTGCCCAGCATCTCGGCGGCCTGGCCCGCCGCCGCCGCGCCGCCCGCGGCGGTGCAGGCCATGTTGCTCGGCAGCTCGACAGCCGGATAGCGCAGCCGGGAGACCTGCCCGCCCTCCTGGTCGATGCCGATAAGCAGCGGCGCGTCCCCGGCGGCGGCGGCCACGCCCTGCAAATCGGAGATGAGCTGGGCGGTGGCCCAGGGGCCGGTCAGGTTGCGGCCAAATATAGCCACCCCGGCCGGGTGGCAGTGGCGGATAAAATGCGCGGTTTTGGGGGTCAGGCGCGCATCGGGGATCTCCACCGTGATGAGCTGGCCCACTTTCTGGCGTAGCGTCAGGCGATGGAGCGGGGTAATAGTTTCCGCGGAAAACGGCCAGCGAGGCGCTTCGGCCTCCTCCATCGGGCGGCCCGGCTCGCGGCGACCGGTTAACGCACCGACGGGTGTTCTGATAGTCATTCGTTCCTTCCAAACGTGATGAGACCCGCCCGTGGTCTGGCGGGCCGGTATTGGTTAGGCCGGAGACTGCGGGGGCAGCCCGGCGGTTGCGTGGATGCGGGCACGATAGGCGGCCCAGGCCGCACGCACCGCGGCGTAGTCCTCCTCGTGCAGGGGTTCGTCGGTGGGGCCCCAGCCCAGGCGCTCGGCGAAGTAGAGCGAAGGCACGCCGAACGCACCGCTGCTCTGGGCCTGCACGTAGTCGCGCCACTGCGTGCGCGTCAGGCAGGGCCAGTTGTCCGAGTCGATCAGCCAGTAGGGCGAGGCGGCGCGGGCGATGCGCGTCCGATGCCGCATGTCGGGCACGATGGTGCCCTCGATGTCGTCCAGCCCGGCGATGTCGTTGAGGCGCAACATATCGGCCCGATCGGCCAGGTAGGGGTTGGCCGTGTGCGTGATGATCAGGGCGTCGGGTTTGGCGGCGCGCGCCGCCTCTGAGACGAGGCTCAGCCAGTCGCGCATCAGTTCCAGGCCCCAATGCCCGCTTGCCGACGCGCCGAGCGGGGTGCGCGTCCAGAGGATATGCCCCTCGACGGCCAGCACTTCTTGGGCGGCGACGGCGGCTTTGGCCGGTTGGTCGCTGCTTGGCGCGGGCGGGGTGGCCGTGCGCGGCCCGCGCGGCACGAGGTGGGTGAAGTCGATCTTGAAGCCGTCGGTGTCGAGGTCTTGTAGCATGACGCGCACTTCCTCGGTCAGTCGCGCCCGGTAGGCCGGGTTGCCCGGATCGACCGTCACCGGCAGCCCGCCGTCGTTCAGGATGCACTCCGCCGGGGGCAGCCCTTCGGGGTCCCAGGCTTTGAGCCAGAGCAGGACGTGGCGCCCCTGCGCGTGCTGCCCGGCGATGAAGCCGCGCAGATCGGGCCACTTCGCGCTATCCACGTCGTTCAGGCCGTAGGTGCGCTGCCACTTGTCGTCGATGACCACGGTGCCGGGACGGATACCGTGCGCCGTCAGGGTCGCCAGCCAGCGCTCGTAGTTGGGTTGGGCGGACCAGTCGGGCGCCTTGGGGCTGCCGTGGTGGACCTCCTGCGAGACCTGTTCGCCCCAGCCGCAGAACATCGGCTCGCGCCACCAGTCCTGCACCGGGCCACGGCCATGATTCGGGACCAGGCTGGCGGCGCGCAGCCAGTCGCAGTAGCTTTCGACCGCTGCGTACTCGTCGGGCGCGGTCAGGCAGACCAGGCGCGGGCTGTCCCAGCGGCCCGCCACGGCGGTGTGGCCCTCATAGTACAGGCTGAAGCCGAAGCCCTTGCCGGGGTACTCCATCTCGGTGAAGGACCAGGCGCCGGGCGCGGCGGCCAGGCCCAGCGAGAGCCAGTTGCCGTCGCCCTCGACGGCATAGCAGAAGGGCGCGGGAGTGAAAAACCAGTTGCCCTCATGGAACGCCTTGTCGCGGCCCACGCTGATTGTCATGTAGTCGGCGGGGCCGGTGTAGGCGAGGATGCCGGTGTAGGGGTCGGGGATGCACATGGGGCAGTGCTTGCCGGGCGTGCAGCGGTCGCCGGTATAGCGCACGGCGCCGCTGTTCGGCTCCGGGTCGAACAGCCGCACATGATGCGCGGGCGAGGCCACGGCGCGGGTGCGGAACAGGTGCGCGCGGTCGAGCGTGGCCCGCCCCTCCACGCTGTAGCCGTAGGTGAAGCCGCCGTCCCAGGCGACGATCTCGACTTGTTTGCGGGTCCAGCAGGTACTCTGCCCGCTCCAGGTGATGCGGACGCGCTCGCCCTCGCGATCCAGAGTGGGTTGCCCTAGCTGGGTGACTTCGTCCACAGCCCCGGTCGTATCGAGGGCCGAGGCCAGATCCAGGGTGGTGACCAGGCGCCCGTTGAGCCGCAGATCGGCGCGGGGCTGGTCGCGGGCGATCTCCAGGCGGTAGCCGTCGCCCGCGATGATGTGGGCGGCGGGGGTGTCTTCAATCAACATGCGGGCGCCCCCGCGGAACCGTTATTCACTACGAACCTCATTCATGGCGATAGAAAACGTGACGATCTCGTTGGGGCGGGCCGTGAAGCGGTAGGCGTGGCCCGCCTGGGCCTGGTCGGGGGCCTCCACCGGCGTGAGCGGCACGCCCAGGTCGCGCTCGGCCAGGTTGGCGCGGCGCACCGTGCCCGGCCGCCCCAGGCGCAGCGTGCCCTCCACCGGGTGCGGCGCGACATTATAGGCGCGCAGGATGACCTGCGTGCCGTCCTCGCTGCGCTTGCAGGCGCTGAAGAGCATCTCGGCGGGTTCGACGGCGTAGAAGCTGTGCGCCGGGGGCAGGGTGGCGCCCGGTCCGGGCGCGGCGGCCAGCGGCGCGCTGTGGATCGGGGTGGTGTAGGTCTCGGCTTCCGGCGCCACGCCGCCCGCCAGCCAATCGCCGGAGTGCGGAACCACGGCATAGTCGAACGTGTGCGGGCCGAGGCATTGCGCCTCCGGCGTTTCCAGCGGCGGCCCGGCGTGCTTGTAGCGCGTGCTCAGGTCGTCGCGGCTGAGCCAGCCCACGCAGCGCAGCAGGGTCAGCGCCAGGGCCACGCCATCCGGTTCGGCTTCCGCCTCGTATTCCGGCAGGCCGCGGTTGAGCACCGCCAGCCCGCCGCCAGCATCCGAGACATCGACAAAGGCTTTCTGCGGATGGTAGTTGACCTCCTGCTCCTCGTCGAATTCGGGCACGCGCCGGCGCTCCTCCTCGGATAAGAGCGCCGCCCGGCGCATCACCTGGAACTGGCCCGCCGAGTCGACCACATCGGTCTGCACGCCGGTGCTGAACAGGGCGCGCAGCCGCTGGTCGCGGGCGGTGTTCTCGATCTCGGTGTGGATCTCGACCCGGCGGCGGCCCGGCCCCAGGCTGACCCGCGTGGTGATGGGCAGGGCGACCGTCTCCGCCACGCGGTGGGTGCGGTCCTCGGCCAGTTGCGCGGGCACGTCCAGGCGCAGGCGGATCTCCAGCGCGGCGCGCAGCGGCCCGGACTCGACCAGCGTCACGGTGGCTCCGGCCTGGTCGCGGCTGCTGACCGGCGTGTCGGCTTCGGCGGGGCAGAAGCTGTACTCGTCGCCCCGGTCGGCCTCGCTGCGGAAGACGTTGAGCGGGCCGTAGCGCCGCCCACCGGTCTTGTCCAGCAGCGTAAACGAGCCGTCCGCCGCCACCTCGACGCGCACGCGGCTGTTTTCCAGCCAGTTCGGCCCGCTTTGTAGCTCACCCCCGGCAGTGGTCGCCGCCGGCTCCTCCGTGGCGGGCAGCACCCGCACGGTGGTATAGCCGCCCGCGGGTAGATCGGCCTGGAACAGGATCTCGACTTCCTCGCCCAGCCAGCGCTGCCAGCGGCCCCCGGTTTCGCCCAGCGCGGGCGGGGATACGACGACGGCGGGGTGGACGCGGCCCTCGACATGGAAGTGTTGTCTTTGCGGGTCCCACTGGATTTTCATCGGGCGGCGGGCTACTTCCTGGTGCGGCACCGGCTGCCCGGCGCCGTCCACCAGCCGGAAGGCGGCGCCCGGTTCCAGGAAGTGGATGCGCTGGTGGACGATCTCGCCGCGCGGCGCGGCCAGGGTGTTAAACAGGGCGAAGCCCGGCCCCGCCCCACCGATCTGCCGGGCAACCCGCGTGGCTCCGCGCTCGGTCAGGTCGCCGCCGATCTCCTCGGCCCAGCGGAAGCGCGCCTCGCAGTCGCGGTGGACGGCGTCCACGCTACACCCGCAGATGGAGTCGTGCGGATGGTTCTGCAAGATGTAGCGCCAGGCCGTGCGCAGCAACCCCGTGTCTTCCTGGCCGGTCAGCGTCCAGGCCAGGGCGCCCAGCGGCTCGGCGCCGCGTTCCAGGCCGATCTCGCCGCGGAAGTTGGCCTGCTTGAGGTACATACGCGCCGACAGCACGCCGGGTGTGATGCGCGCCGGGCGGTTGTAGCGCCACTCGCCCTCGCGCACCGGCAGATCCGCCGCGTGGGGCTGCACCCGCTCGACATACTCGGCCAGCGTGCCCTGCTGCAGATGGACCGTGTCTTGCAGCACGTTGGCCCGGTCCAGGATGGCCTGCGTGGCGGGCTGCGGCTCAAAGTGGTCGCAGCCGTTCATGATGAGCACCGTATCCACCCTGGCGAACTGGGCGGCCTGCTCGATCATCGCGGGCAGCTTTTCGGCCAGCCAGTATTCGGGGGCGCGGGCCAGTTCCATGGCGTTGTAGTAGCCGCCGGGCAGGTAGATGGTCAGCAGGCGTGTGCCGTCGGGCGCTTGCCAGAGGAACTCGCTGGTGTCCACCTTCACGCCGCGGAAGATGACCATGCTGTCGAGATCGCACCCGGCCAGGATCTGCGGCAGTTGGGCCGGGTGGCCGAACGTATCGGGCAGGTAGCCCACGCGGGCGGGCTGCGCGCCCAGCGCCCGCATCTGGCGGCGGCCCAGCAGCAGGTTGCGGATCAGGCTTTCGCCGCTGGGGATGAACTCGTCGGGCAGCACATACCACGGGCCGACGCTCAGGCGCCCGCTATGGATATAGGACAGCAGCCGCTCGCGCTGTTCGGGCCGCACCTCCAGGTAGTCCTCCACGATCACGGTCTGCCCGTCGAGCATGAAGCTGCCGTAGTCGGCCTGGGTGGCGAGGATATCGAGCACTTTGTCCACGGCGTCCACGAGCAGCACGCGGTAGCGCTGGAACGGCATATACCACTCGCGATCCCAGTGCGTGTGGTTGACGACGATCCCGGTTAGCATTCTGACAGATCCTTATGTGCGCTGGTGATCCATGAAGTTCAGGAAGTCGGTCTGCAACTGGCTGTAGATGCGCGCCAGGCGATTGGGCACATCGGCCAGCAAGGCCGTCTGCGAGTTGCCGGGCAGATGGTTCGGCACCATCAGGTCGGGCGGGTCGCGCATGAGCCGTTGCATGGACTTCTTCCAGGAGGCCAGGCTGGAGTGGATCTGCCGGCCAAAGGCGCCCTGCACCGCGTCGCCGGGGATCAAGATCGTCTGATCGGTGCGCGCATAGTGCAGCAGCACGCCGATGGAGCCGGGCGAGTGGCCGGGTAGGTGCAGGATTTCCAGCACATAATCGCCGATGCTAAAGTGCTCGCCGCCCTTCAAGAGAATATCGATCTCGAAGGGGTCGAACGGCTCGTTGTAGAGGAACCCGGCGCAGGTCAGGTCGGGGTCGCCGTTGCGCACGGCATCGGCGTCGCGCTCATGGATGGCGAAGCGGGCGTCCATCTCGCTGCGTAGATGGCCGAAGGCTTCCACATGGTCCCAGTGGCCGTGCGTGCCGATGACCATGCGCACTTTGCTCAAATCGGCCACCTGGTTCACGTTGTTGCGCAGGGCGGGCAGCCCGCTGTGGCTACCACAGTCGACCATGATCGAATCGCCGGAGGCTTCGTCCAGCAGCAGATAACTGGCGGCGTCGCGCGGGTGGCTCAGATAGCCGCCGCCGATCTGGTAGAAGCCCGGCAGCAGGCGCACAGGATGCGGATGATCGGGCACGGGCGGCAGGAAAGGCCCGCGCGTGCGGGTGCTGCCGGCGGGCCGCCGTTTGACCCGCGGGCGTTCCATTACGACGCCGGGGATCAGGGGGGTATCGGTAGATTGCGGCATGATTTTCTTGTTCTCATTTCCGGCGGGCAGCGTCAGGTCGCCCAGCCAATCGTCGGCGGCAAATAACAGCAGACCCAGGCACCAGGCGTGCGACACCGGCGCCGCCTCCCCGGCGCGGCCCTCGCGGGACCAGTTGGCGGTGTACCATTGCTCGCTCATCATGCCCCGGCGTTCGCGTCCGCCCAGCGCGCCGTCGCGGAGCGGGACTTCGCCGATGAAACAGGCCAGGTGGTCGGCCGCCCGGTCGGCATACCACGGATCGCTCAGCAGCGCGCTGAGCCGGCGCAATTCGGGCTGGCAGATCAGCCCGTAGGCGTGCAGATGGTTGTTCGACGGCGAGGCGGCGTCGGCCCCGCGTGTCTGGAAGCCGCGGCGGGCCAGCGCGCTGCCGGCGGGGAAGCGCACATTGTAGGACCAGCGGAAAGTGAGCATCCAGTCGGCGGCAGCGCGGGCCAGATCGCGCCAGCGGTTGTCGCCGGTCAGCGTGTGCAGGGCAATCATGCTGATGACGGCGTTGTAGCCGTCCTCGGACGAGGGGCAGAGGCCGATGTCCTCCGGGGCGCCGAGCAAGGCACCCTGGCGGATCGCGTCCGCATAGGCGTCGCCCACGCGCACGGCGGCCTCGCGGTAGGCGGGCACGTCGAGCAGGGTGCCTGCCTCGGCCAGGGCGGCGGCCCAGAGCAGACCCGCCGTGCCCCGCCGGTCGAGCACGGCACCGGTTTGGGCCTGGTAGTACGAGCCGGGGTGACCCCGGTCGTTCATGGCGCGCAGGCAGAAATCGAGGTTGCTGCGCACGGCCTTGGCCCAGTTGGGATGATGCGGTTCCAGGGCCAGGGCGCGGGTCATGAACAGGGTGGCCTCGGCCAGCGTGCGCGCGTGGAGCGTGCGCGGGTTGCCGTTCCAGCCCGCGCGCCAGCCGCGCGGCGTCCAGATGCCCCAGAAGGCGCCGCAAGGGGCCAGCCCCCCGGCGACGGTGTCCAGGACCTTGGCCGCGTCCACCTGCCCTTCGGCATCGCCGGTGCGGCGCGCGTGGCGCAACAGGCCGTAGGCGGCGGGCGCGCCGGAGATCCAGGCGACATGCATCTCATCGCGCACCGCGCGGCGGTCGAAGGTGACTGTCTCGACCAGCACGCCGGGGCCGAAGGCGTCGCGGTAATGCTCGCGCAGCAGCCCCTCTTCGGCGGCCTCGCTGGCGGCCTCCAGCCGCTTGGGGTCGATGGGCCGGGGGGCGGCGCCTCCCCAGCTCGTTTGCAGCGCGCGCTGCACCGGCGCGTAGGCGTCCGGGTCGTCGGCGGGGGCATCCCCGTACCAGACGGTCAGTTCCAGCGCCGTGCCCGGATGGACTTCCTGGAGGGGCAGGCTGGGCGACTCGTCCAGCCGGTCATAGCGAAACGGGGCTTCGAGTCCGGGCCGGTGGACGCGCAATTCCGGCGTCTCCCCGTCGCGGTTGAAACCAATGCCCGTGCCGTGCGGTTCGCAGGCCAGCCAGGCGCAGGTCTCCTCCGTCCAGAGAAAGACGGCGGGCAGGGGAGTGCGCTCGGCGGCGAAATCCCAGCCGGGCGCGGTAAAGGCGCGGGCGTCGAGTGCGCCAAGGCGCGGATAGTGGGTGCCCCGGTTGCCGGTGCCGTTATCGCCGTAAAACATGGCCGGGATGAGCACGCGTTGCATGGCGCCCGGCGCCTTGCGGTGGACGACCAACCCGGCGTGCGTTGTCTCGGCGCCCTGCCAGAGCGCGCGCACCCGTGCCTGGGTGCCGGGGCCATCCCACGTCTCCGGGATGATTTCCAGGCGCCAGTCGGGCACTTCGCTGATCGGCCATTCGCCCGCGGCGGTGCGGATTGTTATCGACAACAATGTCGTTGGGATAGGGGTCGTGGTCATGGTAGAACGTTCCTCATTACCGTCCGGATTCAATTATCGGTGCGGTAAGTTTTGCAAGATAGACTGCACCTATTATTAGTCTAGCGCGCCGCTTCTCGCATGTCAAGAGTGCGGCGCGCATCCGTTTAAAATCGTTTGCGGTGAGAGAACGCGCGCAAAAATCCGGTTTCAATCACTGTTTTTCGCTCCGCGCACGCGGATGCCGTCGAGTCTATCAATGAATAGCGGTTCGTGGTATCACATATGCTGACTAGGCTAGAGCAGGGTTTCCTTGAGCCATACCAAGCACGGAGCAGCAGGGATCTTGGCCCTGTTTATGGTTTGTCACTCTGAGCGGAGCGAAGAGTCTCGTCTTTGAGCCTGCGAGACGGAGATTCTTCGCTGCGCTCAGAGTGACAGATCCCGGCAGCAAAGGAGCACAGGAGGTTGGACACGACGACCACAACATCCCTGGTGGACGAGGCGCGGGCGCGCGCCGCCGAGATC
>JAICKM010000847.1 GCA_025927935.1 Chloroflexia bacterium
CTGGCCGAGGCAGCGGTCACGCGCGGCTATCTCAACCGGCAGTGGCTGGAGTCCTTCCTCCAGGTGGCGCGCTATCCGGACCCCGCCCGCCTGATCGCGCAGCTTTACCCGCCGGAGGCGCCGCGCCCCGCCGTGCCGCGCATCTACGAAAATCTGCCTGCGGCCACCTACAGCCGCTTCATCATGCGCGACCCGGCCTACGCCGCCGTGCTCGAAGGCTTGGGCCGGCGCTTGCCGGTGGTGCTGATTGCCAGCCTAGGCGGCATGGGCAAGACCAGCCTGGCCCGCGAGGTGGCCGCGCGCTGCCTCGCCGCGGACGCGGAGCCACACTTCGACGCTGTTGTCTGGATCAGCGATAAGGACCGGCCCGGCACCACCAACCTGAGCTTGCTGCTGGACGAGATCGCGCGCACGCTCGACTATCCGGGCGTCATCGACTACGCCGAAGACGACAAGCGGCGCGAGGTCGAGCAACTGCTGCGGCGGCGGCGCATGCTGCTCGTGGTCGATAACTACGAGACGATCACCGACGGCGCGCTGGCGGCCTGGTTGACGCACTTACCGGAAACCAGCAAGGCGCTCGTCACCAGCCGCGAATACGCCCAAGCCTTCACGGCGCGGGCCACCGTGGTCCACCTGGGCGCCCTGAGCGATTTCGAGGCGCGCGCCCTGATCACCCAGCGGCTGCGCCGGCTCGGCATGGACGACCTGGTGCCCGATCCGGGGCTGCTGGCCCCGCTGGTGGGCGCCACCGGCGGCAACCCCCTGGCAATCGAAATGGCCCTGGGCTGCATCAAATATGGGCAGCAGCCGCTGCCGGACGTGCTCGACGATCTCGCCGCCGCGCGGGGCGTCACCGATCTCTTCGATAATCTGTTCCAGCGCAGTTGGGCGCTGCTGGGCGAGCCGGCTCGCCGCGTGTTCCAGGTGCTGCCGCTGTTCGTGGGCAGCGCGAGCCGCGCGGCCCTGGCCGCCGTGGCCGATCTGCCCGCGCCCGTGTGCGAGCGCGCCCTCGAGCGGCTGACCGGCCTGGCTCTGATCGACAGCCAGCGCACCGACTTGCTCACCCCGCCGCGCTACAGCCTGCACCCGCTGGCCCGCGCGTTTGCCCGCAACCGGCTGCTCGAACAACCTGCCTTCGCCGCGGCGGCGCACCGGCGCCGGCTGGCCTGGTATCTTGACCTCGCCGCGCAGGTCGGCTACTGCTGGGAGGATCTGGGCCGGCTGGCCCGGCTCGACCCGGAGCAGGAGACGCTCCATGCCGTGGTCCGCTGGGCGCTGGAGGAGGGCCACTATGCCGAAACGGTGCAACTGGCGCGCGATGCGGGCTATTATTTCTACGTGCGCGGCCTGTGGAGCAAAGAGCCGCCCAACGACTTGATGCAGGCGCAAGCCGCCCGCCTGCTGGGCGACGCGGTGGCCGAAGTCGAGGCGCTGTCGCGCTATGTGCAGGTGCTGAGCCGCCAGCACAAACTGGCCGACGCGGATACCTACTTCCCCCGCCTGCATGACCTGGCGGCGCGAACGGCGCTGCCCAACAAGACCCTGATGGACTACCGGCACGGCGTGGCCTCAAGCTGGCTGGCCCGCGGCCAGATCGACCGGGCGCAACAGATCTGGGAGGAGAGCCTGCCTCAGGCCGAAGATCCCTACCAGCGGGCGGCCATGCGCAATTGGATCGGCGTTTGCCTGTACCGCAAAGGGTGTTTGCAGGAGGCCCAGGCCATGTTCCGCGCATCGCTGCGCGAGGCGGAGGCGCACAATATCCAGCAGATCGTCGGCTCGAACCAGACCAAGCTGATCGAGATCGCCCTCGACCTGGGGCGGCTGGATGAGGCCGCCGCCGCGCTGGCCGAGAGCAGCGCCCACGCCCAGCGCTACCAGAACCAGGCGCAGCTCGCCGAATTGCACTTCGCCTACGCGCGGCTCCACGCCCAGCGCGGCGACCCGGCGGCAGCGCGGGCGGCGCTGGCCGAGGCTATTGACCGCTTCGCCCGGCTGGGCCGTCGCCGCGACTTCGTCCGTGCCCAGGAGGAACTGGCCCGCCTGGACGCGGCGGCGGCTTCTGAAGAGGCACCGGCCGCGCCTACCGTGTACAGCGGCCGGTCCGGGTTTCCCGGCGCCTCAATCGCTGACCGTTACCCTGATCGCGGCGGAGAATCGCGTCTCGTGCGCGGCGAGCGCAGCGACTCTTCGCCGCGCCCGGATTGACAACGAGCCAAGGAAGATTTACTCGGTCAGCGCGGCGATGATGGTCCGGCAGAAGGGGCCGAGGTCCGCCGGGGTGCGCGAGGTGATCAGGTTGCCGTCGCGCACGACCTCGCGGTCCACATACTCGGCGCCCGCGCCGCGCAACTCCGGCTCCAGGCTGAAAAACCCGGTCACGGTGCGCCCGCGCAACACGTCCGCCGTGACCAGGATCCACCCGGCATGGCAGATCGCCGCGACGATCTTGCCGCCCGCGACCGCCTCGCGCACCAGGCGCACCATGGCCGGGTCGCGTCGCATGCGGTCGGGCGCATAGCCGCCGGGGATGACCACAGCGTCGAAGTCGTCCGCACGCACGTCGCTCGCCGCCTGGTCCGACTTATTCGGCCAGCCGGCCTTGCTGTGGTATTCCACGCCGCCCTTGGGCGCCACAATGGTGACCGTCGCGCCCGCTTCGCGCAGGCGCAGGTTGGCGTAGATGAACTCCTGCTCGTCGAAATAATCTTCCGTCAGGATGGCAATCCGCTTGCCGCTTAATTCCATGTCCGTCTCCTCCACTGTCAACTGTGCCCCGGCGGGATCCCAATGATCCGTACCCACAAGCGTACCACCCCAGCGCGCGCCGTGTCAACCAGGCCGCGCGGCCCTATAACATCCGCACGCAATTGCACCGCGA
>JAICKM010000386.1 GCA_025927935.1 Chloroflexia bacterium
GCCCATTTTGTCGCCCGATGACCTGGGCCGCGTGACGATCAAGGTGCGCGATGGGCAGGCGATACGCCTGGGGGACGTGACCACGGTGGTGGAAGATCATCCACCGCTTATCGGCGATGCCGTCATCAACGATGGAGAGGGTCTGCTGCTCATCGTGGAGAAGTTTCCCTGGGGCAATACGCTGGAGGTGACGCGGGGAGTCGAGGAGGCGCTCACGGTGTTGCAGCCCGGTCTGCCCGGTATCGAGGTGGACTCCAGCATCTTCCGCCCGGCCACGTTTATCGAGACGGCGCTGGATAACCTTACCGCGGCACTGATCATCGGTTGTCTTCTCGTGGCGCTGGTGCTGGGCGCGTTCCTGTTCGAGTGGCGCACAGCGTTGATCAGCCTGGTAGCGATCCCCTTGTCGCTAGTGGCGGGCGGCTTGGTGCTCTACCTGCGCGGGGCCAGCATCAATACGATGATCCTGGCGGGGTTCGTGATCGCCGTGGGGGTGGTCGTCGACGACGCCATCATCGACGTCGAAAACATCATCCGGCGGCTGCGCCAGTCTCGCAAAGAGGGCAGCGACAAGTCAACGGCGGCGATTATTCTGGAGGCGTCGCTGGAGGTACGCAGCGCCATCGTCTTCGCGACGCTGATCGATGTGGTGGCGCTGTTGCCGATTTTCTTTATGGAAGGGCTGTCGGGCGCGTTTTTCCAGCCGCTGGCGCTGTCCTATGCGCTGGCGGTGCTGGCCTCGATGCTGGTGGCACTGACCGTGACCCCGGCGCTGGCCTTGCTGCTGCTGGCCCATGCGCCCATCGAGCGCCGCGAGTCGCCGCTGGTACGCGTGCTGCAACGGGGTTACACTTGGGTGCTGGCGCGGCTCATCCGCAGCCCGCGCCCGGCATATGGCACCGTGGCGATCATCGTACTGCTGGGCCTGGCGGTGGTGCCCTCGCTGGGGCAATCGCTGCTGCCGTCGTTCAAAGAGCGGGACTTCCTCATGCATTGGGTGACGGCGCCCGGCACATCGCATCCGGAAATGTACCGCATCACGACCGAGGCGAGTAAGGAGTTACGCGCGATTCCAGGGGTCCGCAACTTCGGTTCACACATCGGGCGGGCCATCCAGGCGGACGAAGTGGTCGGCATCAATTTTACCGAGAACTGGATCAGCGTCGATCCGGCCGCCGACTATGACCAGACACTGGCCGCCGTGCAGGAGACCGTGGACGGCTACCCCGGCCTTTACCGGGACGTGCAGACCTATCTGAAAGAGCGGATTCGCGAGGTGCTGACGGGAGCAAGCAACGCCGTGGTGGTGCGCATCTACGGTCCGGACCTGGCGATCTTGCGCCAGAAGGCTGAGGAGGTGCGCCAGGCGCTTAAGGGAGTCGATGGGGTCGTGGATTTGCATGTGGACCTGCAGGTGGAGGAGCCACAGGTCGAGATCAAGGTGGACCTTGCGTCGGCCCAGCACTATGGGCTCAAACCCGGCGATGTCATTCGAGCGGCGGCCACTGTGGTGAACGGCGTCGAAGTGGGCGATATTTTCTGGGGCGGGAAGGTATACGACGTGAACGTGCTGGGCACCCTCGCCACCCGCCACAGCCTGACCAACTTACGCGAACTGCTGCTTGACGCTCCCAATGGCGGCCATGTGCGCCTGGGAGAGGTAGCCTCCGTGAGCGTGGTGCCGGTTCCCAATATCATCAATCGAGAAGGCGTCTCGCGGCGCATCGACGTGGGCCTGAGCGTGCGCGGGCGGGACCTGGGCGCCGTGGCCCGCGACGTGGAACAGCGTCTCGCGACCGTGGACTTCCCGCTGGAATATCACCCCGAACTGCTCGGCGAGTACGTCGAGCGCCAGGCCGCCGAGCAGCGGTTACAGGGCTTCGCCCTGGCCGCCGCCATCGGCGTGTTCTTTCTTTTGCTGGCGGCTTTTAAAGCCTGGCGGCTGGCGATATTATCGTTCGTGACCCTGCCCTCGGCCCTGGTCGGCGGCGTGCTGGCCGCCTATGCCGGGGACGGTGTGATCTCGCTGGGGTCGCTCGTCGGCTTTTTCACCGTGCTGGGCATCGCGGCGCGCAACGGGATCATGCTGATCAATCACTATCAGCACCTGCAGGAGCAGGAAGGGGAAGTCTTTGGGCCGGCGCTGGTACTGCGCGGTGCGCGCGAACGGCTGTCGCCGATCTTGATGACGGCGTTAGCCACGGGGCTGGCAGTGGTGCCGCTGGTGGTGGCGGGCAACCTGCCGGGCCATGAGATCGAGCACCCGATGGCCGTGGTGATCCTGGGCGGGCTGCTCACCTCGACGCTGCTCAATCTGTTCATCATGCCCGCCCTCTACTTGCGGTTTGGGCAAGATAAGAATCTGGTCGCCGAACGCAACATTAGCGCCCTGTCATAAAGGGTTCAAGCACCCTCCGTAACAGCAGGAGTGTCGTGTACTTCCTGTCTGCCCCCTGGGCGGGGAGCCGGCCGTTCGCCCCTGATGCGGCCGGCTCCCTCCGCGCTCTACCCTGAGAACCGCCCACGGCATTTACGGCAATGATCCGCGAATGCCGGCGCCGATCCTATTGCATTCCCGAAAAAGCTATGCTAGAATGTGGTAACGTTAACATGACAACGTTAACATAACAGTCTTACGGTCGTTCACGATACAGTCGCCAGGAAGGACCGTCTATGACGGCGACGCTGCATGATGTCGCGGCCAAAGCGGGCGTCTCGGCGATCACGGTGTCGCGGGCGCTCAACAACAGCGGGTATGTCAGTTCGCACACGCGCCAGCGGATCCTGGATGCGGCCTCAGAACTTAACTACGTCCCCAACGCGCTTGCCAGCAGCCTGCGGTCCCAGCGCACCCAATTATTGGCCTTGTTGCTAACCGATGTCACGAATCCCTTCTGGACGACCGTGGCGCGGGGCGTGGAAGACACGGCTATCGACGCGGGATATGCGGTTATCCTGTGTAATACCGATGAAGATCCGACCAAGGAGGCGCGCTACCTCGACCTGCTGCTCCGCCGCCGGATTGACGGTCTGCTCATCGCGCCCACCGTGGCCAGCACCGAGTTATTGCGGAATCTCAAGCGGCGCAAGGTGCCCTTTGTCCTGATCGACCGGCAAGTGAGCGGGCTGGTCGCCGACATTGTGCGCGGGGATAGCTATACCGGCGCGTACCAGTTGACCGCGCATCTGCTGGAGACGGGATACCGGCAGATCGCCATGATCGGTGGGCCGGCGACGGTTTCCACGGGGGAAGATCGCGTGCAAGGCTACCTGGCCGCGCTGCACGACGCCGGGATCGCGCCGGACCCCGGCCTGATCCGGCGCGGCCCGTACCGCCAGGCCTGGGGGTGCGCGGCGATGCAGGATGTACTGGCCAGTGGGCGGCGGCCCGCAGCCATTTTCGCGGCCAACAACGTGATCGCCCTCGGCGTGCTGGAAGCGTTGCGCGCCCACGAGCTGCGGGTGCCGGAGGACGTGGCGGTCGTGTCGTTTGACGACTTTCCGCCATCAGTGGGCGCCCAGCCATTCCTGACGGCCGCTGTACAGCCGGCGGCCGAATTGGGGCGGCAGGCTATCCGCTTGCTGCTGGAGCGGCTGGCGCATCCCGACGGCGAGCCGCGGGATATTATATTGCCGACGCAGTTGATCGTGCGCCAATCGTGTGGCTGTGCGCCGGCTGCGCTGCCCTCGGCGGCCGGGGGTTAACACCCAGATTCCAGATGTCTATATGCCTTACCGGTACCACCTAACGCCGTCATCCTGCCTTCGACCTCCGGCCTAATTGACAATGCGCTCTGTGACTGGGCGTGGAACAATTGGATCTTACGTCGCGCTCCTCCGCCCCTCTTGATTGTTCCCGCCGGTAGTGTTACCGTCTTGCCCGCATGGGCTACGCCAGAAAGGAGATTTTGCCGAGCCTGAAGAACACGCGGCGCGGGGCGCGCCCTGCCCGGTCGCCGGTAGCGACGACCGCGGCTATTCCTATTGACGTGATCCGGTGCGAGATTCATAGGAGGAGAGCAATGAGGACTAAGCTGTTTAGCTTCATCGCGGCCTTTACTGTGTTTTCCCTGCTGTTGGCAGGATGCGGCACAGAAACCGCGACAAACACGCCCGTCGCGGCTCCCACCAACACTACCGCCGCCGCGAGTGCCCCGACCAATACAACAGCGCCCGCGAGCGCCCCCACCGACACCACGGCGCCGGCGGCGCCTGCCGCAACCAATACGACCGCTCCCGCGGCGCCCGCCGCGACCAATACGACCGCCCCGGCTGCGAGTGGCGGCGGCAGCAACCAGTTCGCCGGGGTCACGGTGAATGTGCTGACGTTTACCGGTCCGCAGATCGCCGAGCCGTTGCAGCGCCGCGCCCCCGATTTCGCCGCGCTCACGGGCGCCAAGATCAACGTCATCACCATACCGATGGCCGATCTCTATCAGAAACTCTTGACCGACCTCGCCACCAAGACCAACAGCTACCAGGCGTTTGTCTTTGACCCGCAGTGGCTGGGCGACTTCGCCACGCCCGGCTACCTGGAGGATATCACCGACCGCGTCAAAGCCGATACCGCCTTGCAGTGGAATGATGTCGCTCCCTTCTTCCGCGACTTCAGCGCCACCTACCAGGGCCACACCTACACCATTCCGCTCGACGGCGACTTCCATATGATTTACTACCGCAGCGACCTGCTCGCCAAGGACGGTCTCCAACCGCCCGCCACCTGGGACGATTATCTGGCTATCGCCAAGAAGTATCAGGGCCAGGATCTCAACGGCGACGGCACGCCCGATTACGGCTCCTGCATCTCGATGAAGCGCAACGCGCAGGCGTACTGGTTCATCATCTCGGTGGCCGGCGCCTACCTGCAAAGCAAGGGCACCAGTCAGGGCGTCTTCTTCGACACCACGACGATGAAGCCACTGACCAACAACGAAGCGTTCGCCAAAGCGCTGGACACCTATAAGGCTATGCTGCAATATGCTCCACCCGACCAGCTCAACCTGGACGTGGGCGACACGCGCGGCCTGTTCACCTCGGGGCGCTGCGCGCTCTCCATGGACTGGGGCGACATCGGTACGCTGGCTATCGACCCCAAGACCAGCAAGGTGCAGGACAAAGTCGGTGCGGCGATCCTGCCGGGATCGAAAGAAGTGCTGGATCGGGCTACCGGCAAGCTGGTACCCTGCGACGCGACGACCTGCCCCTACGCCATCAACGGCGTGAACCACGCGCCGTATGCCGCCTTCGGCGGCTGGTCGGGGGCGATCAACGCGGCGGACGACCCCAAGGTGAAAGACGCGGCCTATGCCTTCCTGTCGTACATGAGCCAGCCCAAGCAATCGGGCGAGGACGTGACGCTGGGCAAGACCGGCTTCAACCCCTATCGCCTCTCGCACTTCCAGAACCAGGACCTCTGGCTGAAGGCGGGCATGAGCGCGGCGGCGGCGAAGCTGTACCTGGGCGCCATCCAGGACAGCTTGAACAGCCCGAACATGGTGCTCGACTTGCGGGTACCTAACTCCAACCAGTATCAGGGCGTGATCCTGGACAAGGCCGTGTCGCAGTTCCTGGCGGGGGAGATCAGCCGCGACGAGGCCATGCAGCAGATCACCGACGGCTGGGAAGAGACGACCGACCAGGCGGGCCGTGATAAGCAGCTGGCCGCCTATAAAGCCAGCCTGGGCGTGCAACGGTAAGGCGATGCAATTAGAGCAACAACAGGCGCAAGACTCGGCCCGTCCTGGGCCGAGTCTTGAGGCCCCCGCCGACCTGGACATGCGAACCTACGCGATCACCTCGCGGGCCGAGCGCCTGGCCCGCGCCAGCTTTATCTGGCCGGCGCTGCTGGTGGTGCTGTTCCTGTCGATCTTCCCGCTGCTGGTGTCGCTGTACCTGTCGCTGTCCCACTTGCAGTTTGTGAAGGGCGGGTTCGAAATCAACTTCATCGGCCTGACCAACTACCGGACGCTGTTATTCGGCAGCGAACGGACTCACCTGCTGGGCTTGCTTCGCCCGCCCGCGCTGCTCGAATGGCTGCTCTTAGGTGCGGGCGTGGTGGGGCTGGGCTGGTGGCTGCTCCGCTATCTGCGTGGCGCGAAAACCTCCACCGGCGGGCTGATCGGGCGCGTGCTGATCGCGCTGGCGAGCGTCGCCGTCCTCTGGCTGGTGATCGGCGACTTGGCGCCCGGCGGACGGCCCGGTTCGCTGGTGGTCACGATCATCTATGTCGTGGCGGGCATCGCGCTGCAATACCTGCTGGGCCTGGGCCTGGCCGCGCTCACCACCCAACGCCTGCCGGGCCGGCGCTTCTTCCGCGTCGTCTTCTTGCTGCCGATGATGATCACGCCCGTTGGCGTGGCCTACATGTTCCGCATGCTGACCGACACGGGCAAGGGGCCGTTCCAGCCGATCTGGAAGCTGCTCGGCTTAACGAATTTCTCCTGGGTGAACGATCCCTGGGGCGCTCGCGCCGCCGTCATCATCGGCGATGTCTGGCAGTGGACGCCCTTCATGTTTATCGTGCTGCTGGCGGCGCTGGAAGGCCAGGCGACCGAACCCATCGAGGCGGCCCTGGTGGACGGCGCCAACCGCTGGCAGATCTTCCGTTACATCACCTGGCCGTCCATCGTGCCGGTCAGCAGCACCTTGATCTTGATCCGCATGATCGAAGGC
>JAICKM010000061.1 GCA_025927935.1 Chloroflexia bacterium
AAAACGCTGCAGGCGTTCCTGGTGCTGCCCGCGTTCACGCTGGTGTATCTGGTCGCCGCGCCGACGACGCTGGGGCGACGGATCCGGCAGATCGGCGTCGCGACGCTGGCGATGGTTGTGGCGGGCGGCTGGTGGGTCGCCATCGTCGAGCTGATTCCGGCTGCTGACCGGCCGTACATCGGCGGATCACAGGACAATGACTTCCTCTCGCTGACGTTTGGTTACAACGGATTCGGCCGGCTCACCGGAGACGAGAGCGGTTCGGTCGGCGGCGGGGGCGGCGGCGGCTGGGGCGCGACCGGCTGGACCAGGATGTTCGGCTCCGAGGTCGGCTCGCAGATCTCCTGGCTGCTGCCGAGCGCGCTGCTGCTGCTCGGCTTCGGGCTGTGGGCGACGCGGCGGGCGCGGCGCACGGACCCGGAGCGGGCGGCGCTGCTGCTGTGGGGCGGCTGGCTGTTGCTGACCGGCGCGGTGTTCTCCTACATGGCAGGGATCTTCCATCCCTACTACACGGTCGCGCTCGCCCCGGCGATCGGAGCCGTCGTCGGCATCGGCGCGATGGTTCTGTGGCGGCGCCGGGCCAACGACAAGGCGGCGGTGGCGCTCGGGGCCGCGATCGCGGTCGGCGCGGGGTGGGCGTTTGTCCTGCTGGACCGGACACCCGAATACCTGCCGTGGCTGCGTTACGTCGTGCTGATCGTCGGATTGGCGGCCGCCGGGATCGTCGCACTGGCGGCGCGGGCGCGCTCCCTCTGTGTGTTGTGTGATTTTGCCCGCCTGGGGTGGTGTGGCTCAATTTTGGGGGGGGGCCGCGGCGCGGGCCCCCCCCCGCCCCCACACCGCCATGGCGACCGGCTTACTGCACAGCCGTCTTAGGCGGCATGATGGCCCAGAGGATCAGATACCAGAACGGCGTGAAGACATGGGTCAGCAGGCCCACCAGGACGAAGCCGATGCGCACCAGCGTCACGTCGATGCCAAAGTAGTCGGCCAGCCCGGCACAGACGCCACCCAGCATCTTGTTGGACTCGTCGCGGTACAGCCGTTTCGTCGTATTCATCGTAGGAACTCCTTATCAGCGTATGCCCCAGAGGGCCGCGCGCCGGACCGGGAGCGGCGGCGCGCGATAGTTATTTGGCGTGGTTGGCGATTACCGTGATCCGTTACTGGCCCAGCGGCTTGGGCGGCATGACGGCCCACAGGATCAGGTAGGCCATGAGGGTGAAGATGTGGGCCGCCAGGCCCAGCACCACCACACCCAGGCGCACCAGCGTCACGTCGAGGCCGAAGTAGTCGGCCAGCCCGGCGCACACGCCGCCGAGCATCTTGTGGCTCTCATCCCGATAGAGATGCTTCGTCGAAACCATGATATTTGCTCCTTCCCTAACGACCGGGCGTCCCGATGACGCCGTTGTATCCGCTCGATACCGGGGGCCGGATGTGGCGCCCCTGTCTTGTTCATCGCTATAAATTACGTGCCCGGCCACAGTGGCGTTACACGGCCGCCCGGTCGCCCAGCCGATCCGGGCCGGGACATTTGCCCCACCGGCGGTGGCCGTATCTTGACGGGTCCGGGGGCTTGCAATACAATAGCTAGAACCAGATTTATGATACGGATCTAACACAACGTGTGATCAATGTGACAATTGCGTCATGTGGCGATGAAGCCACCGGAAAGGAGATCCCATGGATAAGGAGTCTAAGCCCTTCGCCGACTCCCCGGCTAGTGGATCCCGGTCGTTCAACCCCGAACAGGACTCGCATGACAGCGTCCAGTTCCATTCCGACGTGCATCAGGCCGGCAAGCAGGATGTCGAGTTGTATATCCGCACGTACAACACCATGCTGCGCTCATCCGGCGAGATTAAGGTCAAGGCCCTGGTGCAGGCCCATGTTGGCGCCGACTCCAGCCTGCACGTCAACGCCGCGGCGCCCGAACCCGATATGTCGGCGCTCATGTATTGCGTGCAACGGTTGCCGAACGCCATCATGCATGTGCGGCACATTCTGCTTGGCCAGTCGGCGGCCGTTTTTCACCGGGCGGGCTATCGTGTCGAGGAGTGGGAAAGCGTCCATGCCCCCGGTCGCCGCCGCCACTGGTTCTTCGATCAGCAAGACACGATGGCTGTGTACGTCAACAGCGCGTCCGACGTCGATGACCTGGTGCCCACGCTCACCGGCTTCCAGATCGAGTGGAACAAGCTGCATCTGCTGCTGAACGAGGAACCCAGCACTATCGAATTGATCAAGGCTGGGCAGACTGCCGCTTCTCCGCTGTACCGCGAGATGGTCAAGGTGATCCAGAGCCGGCTGCGCCTGTCGCACGAAGATTGGGGCCGGCTGGAGTCCGTCTGGGGCGATCAGATCTGGGATCACCTGCTCGCCATTGCCGAGCGCGAGCTGAGTCTAACCCTGCGCATGTTGGGTGGCTCCTATGTCGGCTATGCCAAAGCGACGAACCGCTGGTGGGCGCCCATCGGCACCCACCTGCACGAATTACACCTGGAGCACCGCCCGGTCTACTTCGTCTCCAGCAATACCCACAGCCTGATCAACCTGCTGTCGGGCCAGGTGGAACTGCTACGCCCCCGCATTGAGGAGTTTATCGGCCCCTCTGGCGACCGCGAGTTAATCCACGAGTACGACCTGTTGCGGCGCGGTGAGACCCGCGCCAACATGCAGAACTTTCTCTACTACGCGATGCGCAAGTATCACGCCCGGCACCCGGAAACGGAGACCGAGCACGCCGAGCGCCTGGCCGCCGAGCATGAGCGCGGCATTTACCAGGTGGCGAGCCGGGTGGGTTTGCCCATCGACACGCAGATCATCGAACTCAGCAAGCTGCACCCGGAGGACTTCGACCCCCGGCTGCCGCCCGTCAACGCTGATCTCTTGCGCCAGAGTCGCGCCGTCATCATCAACATCGATTATCCGCTGGGCCTGGCGGCGTACCATATCTTCCTGCAGATCGCCGAGAGCCTGGAAGAATTCCGCGGCGTCTATATCCTGGGCAAGGCGGCCACCCTGAACGGGCGCATCGGCGATGTGATGATTGCCGACTCGGTGTTTGACGAGCATTCGCAGAATACCTACTGGTTGAATAACTGCTTCACGGCCGCCGACCTGCAACCCTACCTGATCTACGGCTCGGTGCTCGATAACCAGAAGGCTGTGACCGTGAAGGGCACCTATCTGCAAAACCGCCAGTACCTCGAATTCTACTACCGCGAGAACTACACCGTGGTCGAGATGGAAGCCGGGCCTTATCTGGATGCGCTGTACGAAAGCACCTATCCCACCCGCCACCCCGCAGGCGAGCATATCAACTTCACCAGGTTGCCGTTCGACCTGGGCATCCTGCACTATGCCTCCGACACGCCCTATACACGGGGCAAGAATCTGGGCGCGGCCAGCCTGGCCTACCTGGGCATGGACTCGGCCTATGCCACGGTGGTCGCGATGGCCCGGCGTATCTTCACCATGGAATTGGCCCAGATCGCCCGCGAACAGGAGCGCACGCACCAGCACCGCGACGTATCCGACGCGGCTATGCGGGCCGGCGACCCGAGCCTGCCGCCGGCCGCCAACGGCAACGGCGGCAACGGGGCGCTGGAGCCTGCCGCCGGCGCGGAAACCGAGACCGGAGGCCGCCGCCACCGCCGGGCGGACCAGTAATCGCGGACGGAGATCGCCCGCCGGAGGCACGGCGTGGTCCATCTTCGGATGGGACATAATCTGCTGCTACCTGCTTAGTTTAGCTGCCGTTGGGCTGAGACTCAGTCTAAAGTCCTTGCGCGCCAGGGGGGCTTCTGGTATAATAAGGCAGTTTGCATGGCGCGTTCGTCTAGTGGCCTAGGACGCATCCCTTTCAAGGATGAGATCAGGGGTTCGAATCCCCTACGCGCTACCGACAGCAGTGCTGAGTGCTGAGAATCAAAGAAGGGCCGCCAGTGATTTGCTGGCGGCCCTTCTTTATGCCCTGATCGCCCATTTAGAGGAAGTCGCGGAAGCGCTCGGTGAGGCGCGGGGAGCGCAGCTTGCGCAGGGCCTCGGCCTCGATCTGGCGGACGCGCTCGCGGGTGACGCCCAGGTGCTCGCCCACTTTCTCCAGCGGGTATTGGTGCCCGTTGCCCAGGCCGAAGCGTAGCTGGAGCACAATGCGTTCGCGCTCGGTGAGCACGTCGTCCAGCACGTCGGACATTTCTTGCTTCAGCAGCGTTTGCGCGGCCATTTCTTCGGGCGCGGCGCTGCTCTCATCGCGGACGAAATCGCGGAGCTGGTTTTCCTCCGACTCGTCGCCTACCGGCGCTTCCAGCGACACCGGCGTCTGCGCCGCACGCAGGATCTCGCGCACGCGCGTGCCTTCGATGCCCAGCTCCTTGCCGATCTCCTCGGCCTTGGGCGTGCGGCCCAACCGCTGGTGCAGGTCCTGCGAGACCTGGGCCACCCGGCCCATCGCCTCGCCGATATGGGCGGGCAGGCGAATGGTGCGCGACTGTTCCGAGATGGCGCGCAAGATGGCCTGGCGAATCCACCACGTCGCATACGTGGAGAACTTGAAGCCGCGCTCCGGGTCGAACTTATGCACGGCGCGCAACAGGCCCATATTGCCTTCCTGGATCAGGTCGAGCAGGGTTAATCCGCGCCCGACATACTTCTTGGCGATGCTGACCACCAGCCGCAGATTAGCCAGCACGAACTTCTGTGTAGCTTCCACATCGCCCTCGCTGATAGCGCGCGCCAGGGCGAATTCTTGCTGGCTGCTCAATAACGGCGCCCGGCTGATCTCGCGTAAATAGAGCCGGACGGGGTCGGTCACATATGAGGGATCGACGTGGCGGAGCGCTTCTTCTTCATCGGCCCACGGCTCCGGCTCCTCCTCGTCCTCGTCGCTCTCGGCGACCACCGCGACAGGGTGCGCCGGCGCAGCGCCAGGATTGCCGGTGGGCGCACCATCGACAATGGTCGCCAGGTCCGCCCCGGTGTGCGCCGCCTCTTCCATGCGCTTCAATTCCTGGAAGAGCACCTCGCCTTCCGGGCTGTCGTGTTCGGCTTTGGCGGCGGCTTCACCCTCGGGGTCCAGGCCGATGCCGCTCACGTCGACCGCGGGCGGCGGGTGGGAAGTTTGCGCGCTGCTCTTACGTCCTCTCGGCATCTCTGATCCCTCTCTCCCTTTGCGTTCGGCAGCGGGGCAGCACCCAACTCCGCCGCTGGTGCGCCCCCCAGCGCGATGCGGGTAGCTTTGCGCGCTGCTGCCTGTAGCGGGTCTGTTGTGCAAGAGATATGCCAACAGGCCCGCGCCGGGTCAGGCCGTCGTGTTGAGGATGCGGCTGCGGATCTCGCGGAGGGCGGCCTGCTGCTGGATGGCATCATGACGCATGGCAAACAGGGCCAGCAGTTCAGCGACGTGGCGCAACCGGCGGATATCGAGATTCGCTATTTGCGATCCTTGGCGGCCGCGCCGGCTGCCCACCATTTCCACCTGGGCGATAGCGCGGCTGCTGTGCAGCGCGACCGTTTCCAGCAGCATACCGGCGGCAAAGGCCGTGGCCGGGCTGATACTGGACCCACGCTCGGGGTCGTCGTTGAGCGTATCCTCCGTCGCCTGCAAACTGGGCAGGAGATCGCGCAGCAGGCTCACGCGGGCGGCAAAGACGCTGCCCAGGGGGTTCAAGACCGCCCCCAGCCGGGGATAGAAGGCGCGCAGCCAGCTATAGAGCGGCAAGGCGGCCAGGTTGGGTACGGACATGGCCAGCAGATCCGTGACCCGGATGGGCGCGAACCGGGCATTGGGCACGCTCCCTGCTGGGACGCCGGCGTCCGCGCTATCCGGCGCGGGCCAGAAGGGCTTACTTAGTAACACACCTGGATCGTGCAGCAGGGGGCCGACGAGAGCGCGGATAGAACTCGCATTAATATGCCCCGCTTTCGGGTCCACCCAGACCAGGACATCCCCCGCGACGATATTGAGCGCGGCGGCCAGTTGGGCGGCGGGACCGGGTATGAGGGCGCGGGTGGGGTCGGGCGGCACGCGCATGACCGGGAACCCTTTGCTCGCGGCAACCGCGGCGGTGTCATCTTGCGATGCAGCGTCGATGACCAGGATCTCGCCGGCGCTGGCGACCCGGTGTGGCTGGAGACCCCGGCGCAGGCCGATCAGCATGGGGCCGAGGCGGGCGCCGTCATTGTGTGTCGGGATAACGACGCTGACATGCGCGCGCCGGTTGTTGCGCGCTTCCAGCCACTTCTCGGTATCGGCGAACTCGTCGCGATGATAGGTATTCTCGACAAACCATTGTTCCGCGCTGAGCGAGATCTCCTCGCGCGAGCTAAGGCGGGCGCGGTACGTGGCTAGATCCAGCGCGCGCGCGGCCCGCGCCAGCAGCGCCGGGCGCTCGGCATCGGCCAGCACGCTGTCGAGCACGGGGCTGCCGGCCAGCGGTTGGTGCGGCCCCTGGTCGCCCAACCCCAGGATCAGCAGATCCTCGGCTCCGGCGCGCTGGGCGATCAGGTCGGGCACGTCGTTGGCGAGGGTCAGCACCTGCTCGACGGGCACCGTGGTCCCGCGGTGGCTGTGGTGTTCGAGGTAGCGCTGGAGGTCGAGATACGGCTCATCGCCCCGGCGCCGGCCAACCTCGGCGGGCATGGCGCGCGGGACCCCGTGCAGCACCGTCAGGCCGACCTGGAGCCGGCTCGCCAGCCTGAGGCCCATCGCCACGGCCAACTCGGCCGCCGGGCCGCCGCGCAGGGGCAGCAGAATCCGGCGCGGCGTCTGCCAGCGACTGCCACGCGCCAGCAGCATGTTGCACGGCGGGTTTTCCACCAGGTCGTCCAGGATGCGGCCATAGACATGCCGGCGCGGGTCGTGGCTGTACCCCTTCCAGTGCAACAGCAGCAGATCTACTTCTTCGCTGCTCACCGCTTCGCGGATACCCTGCTGTACCGTGGGCGCCACCTTGATCAGGGTATCGACGGGCACCTCGATCTCCGGGCGTGCGGATGGCTCGGCATCCGCACTAGCCGGCTCACCGGGAGGCCGGATGCCGGCGGGCAGGTAGCTGAGCATGGCGCGATAGGCGCGCGCCATGTTCCGGCCCTCGCTGGGCGGATGGCCCTCGGGCACGGCGACCACGGCGAGTACCAGCACGCGCGCTTGATGCGGGAGAAACGTGTCGGCGCCGGCGATCAAGCCGGCCGCCAGGCTGAGCAGATCCTGGGCGACGCTGACGTTCAGCATGGGCACCAGGACCGTGCGCAGCCGCGTGAGCGGTTCGGTCATGCGCGCTATCGGCTGTTCGCGGAGCGCGTCTGGATGGCGGACCCCATTGTCATGCCTCCATCATTCGGCAATGCGTTCGTTACTGCTCCGCCGCAGGGGCCGCGGGAGCAGGGCCACCCGCCGCATCCGGCGGGGACGCCGCCGGCGTGGTGGCCGCGACAACATCGTCCACAGCCAGCTTGCGGGTGGCAAAGGTCAGTTTCTTGGTTCCGGCGGAACTCATCTGGCCGCGCTGCTCGAGTTGCTGGGCTTCGCTTTCGGCGGCCTGGGCAAGGTCGGTCTCGCCCAGGTTCAGCAGGCGGGTGGCCGCCGAGCGCAGGTTACGGCTGGCTGCTTCCACGTTGCCGATTTCGGCTTCTTCGAGCGCGCGGGTCTGGAGCTTGAAGGCGGTCGCCTTCTCGACAATGTTCATGACCCGCGGGTCGCCCTGCGTGCGGGCGCCGGCGGCGAAATTGAGCAGGACATCGCGGCTGGCCCCCTCGACGGGCGCCTCGTTGCCGGCCGTGCTGCGCACCGCGGCGCGCACAATGCGATACTGGCCCGGCTTGCGCGGCGGCACCACCAGTTCGGCCAGCACGGTCATGTTCCGGTCGCGCTGCACGTCGCCGATGGTGACTTCGACGGTATTGGCATCGGGTTGTTGCGGCGTCACCCGCCCGATCATCGGGTTGATGCGGTAGACGGAGCGCGCGGTCACGCCCGCCGCCAGTTGCAGGGTTAGCACGGCGCCTTTCACTACGGTGTTCTGCATCGTCTGCACCGTGCCGCGGAAGGAGGCCAGCATCCCGGCGGGCTGGGCGATATAATCGGCCTCGCCGTGGCTCTTCTCGGCGATCTTGTCGAGCAGGCTCACGCTCCAGTCTTCGTCGGCGCCCACGCCGAACGCGCTGATCGGGATCTCTTGCTGGCCGGCTTGCTCGGCCAGCCGCTCGCACTGCTCCGCGTCGCCCCAGGTCTGGCCGTCGGTCAGCAGCAGGATGCGGCTGACGGTGCCGGCCTGGTGCTCGCGGGCCACCTCGGTCAATCCGGCTTGCAGCCCGCTGGACATTTGCGTGCCGCCCGCTTCGCGGATGCCGGCCACGGCGGCTTTCAGCGCATCCTTGTCGGTGACGTGGGTGGCAGGCACAATCACCTTGGCGTGTTCGTCGAAGACGATGATCGAGAGCGTGTCCTGGGGCGTCAGTTCGTCGATGATCCGGCTGACCGCGTCCTTCAGGTGGTCCAGCTTCGGACCGCCCATGGACCCGCTATGATCGAGCACCAGGCTCAGGTTGAGCGGCAGGTTGCCGGCAGCAGTTGCCTCCCCCGTGGCGCCCACGTCGAGGAGCAAATACGCCAACTGGCCGTCGCCGCCGGCAGGGAGCGGGTCGCGGCCCCAGGTTGTTTGCAGGGTCAGGGTTTCAGGCATCGCAGGATTTCACCTCCACTTGGGTATGCGGACCGCGCGCCGGTCGGGGTCAGGCTCCTGCCCGGCGTTCAGTCCTCCGCAGCTGTGAGCGCTTGCGCGATAATGACCGAAATGTTGTCCTCGCCGCCGTTGCGGTTCGCGGCGTCGATTAGCTGCTGCGCCGCGGTCGGCAGGTCGGGGGCGTCGAGCATGATGCGCTCGATGTCCTCGTCGCGAACCATCTCCCACAGGCCGTCCGAGCAGAGCACGAGCGCGTCGAGCGGGCGCAGGCGGAGATGGAAAATATCGATCTCGTCTGCCGTCATGTGGGCATCGCCGAGGGCGCGGTAAATCTCGTTGCGCCGCTCAAAGTGGCGGCCTTCCTCGGCGGTCAACTGCCCGGCGGCGATCAAGCGGGCCACCAGCGAGTGGTCCTGGCTGATCTGGTGCAGCTTGCCTTCGCGCCAGAGATAGGTCCGGCTGTCGCCCACATTCGCCACCGTCACCTGGTTGCCGAGCACCAGGGCCATGGTCACGGTGGTGCCCATATCGTTGTGGCGCTCCTGGCTGTACTGCGTGATACGGTGGTTGGCTTCCAGGATGGCATCGCGCAGCAGCTTGCCGAGCGCGTCGCCGTCCATGGGCGGGGTTTCGCCGCTGATGCGCCCGTCCACGACCTTGCCGATCAGCCCGGCAATGGTGCGGATGGCGATGGAACTGGCGACTTCGCCGCTGGCGTGGCCGCCCATGCCGTCGGCCACGACATAGAGGCCGGTGGGCGTATTACCCGCGGCTTCCATCGCCACGCATTCGAGGGCGAACAGGCTGTCTTCATTCAACTGGCGCTGCACGCCCACGTCGCTGGCCCGGCCGCTGACCAACTGGAGATCGGTGGGCGGGGTTTCCGAATCGAGGATATCCTGCAACGCTCCGGCGAATTCGGCGGCCGTCTGGTAGCCGCCTTCGCGCCCGTGCGCCAGCACCCCGGCGACCGTGTTCGTCTCGCCCGCGGCGGGCGGCGGTTCGTCCGGGCGGATGCTGCGATACCACTGCTCCAGCACGGCGGCGACGCGCTGGACATCAGCCTGCGCTTCGGCCTGCGGGGTGCGCCCGTCGCCCGCGGTGCCGGCCAGCCGGCAGGCCGTGGGATCGGCCAGAACCAGGCGGTCATCGGGCAAGACCTGGAGCACAGCGGGCGTGAAATCGCAGCCGACCACGCGCGCCGCGTGTAGCTCTTGCAGCGTGGCGGCGGCCTGGTGTAACCAGTTCAAGATGCGCTCGTCGGTCCACGGCTGCTCACCCGGCCCCGCGCTGAGCGGCGCGCCGCCCACATCTTCCAACACCAGGTAATGGCGGCCGGTGGCCGGGTCGGGGAAGGCGTCGAACACCGCCGCCACGCCGGCATGCTGATTTTCGAGCAAGGGGGCGGGCACGGCGGCGATCGGCTCTTCCGGCGGGGTCTCAAAGAGCCGGTAGGTGCGCCCGGTGAGCTGGGCGCCGCAATCGGTGCAGTACTGCTCACCCTGCACGTTATCGCGCGAACCGCAGGCCCAGCAGCGCTCATAGCCCTTCAGGTCCACGGCCAGGTACGTCTGGCGCTGGGGTCCGGTCTGCAACACCTGGGCGATCTGATAGCGGTCGGCTACCAGGTCGCCGGGTTGCAACGCCGGGAAGGGGTCGCCCGGCGCCGGCGGCGCTACCTCCGGCACATCGCCTTCGTCCAACTTGGCCGTGGTGCCCTCGGCGGGCATCGGCGGCGCGGGCGCCATCGGTATGTCCGGCTCAATCGGCGTGGTGGGCAGCGCGCTGTCGTCCGCCTCCGCGCTCTGGTCTGCCGTACCGGCCTCAGCCGGGCTTAAGGGGCCGGTCTGCGGGCTGGCGGGCGGCGTCCCGAACGGCGTGTCGGCGCTCTCTGCTGCTGCGGGCGGGATGCGGGTGGGCGCGTCCGCCGTCGCGGGCGGCACCTCAGCATCCAGAGCCGGCGGGGCTTCCACCGTGATGACCGGCTGGACGAGATCCGCATTGGCGGTTGCCGGCACCTCAGCGGGATTGCCTACGGCCGCCGCCGCTTCGCTCAGATCCGCTGCGCCGGACAGGGCGGTTGCCGCCATGGCGGGCGCGGCGGGTAGCGGCGTACTGCCGCTGGGCATGGTGGATGCAGCCGGTTCCGCCGGGCCGGCTTCGTCTGCGCCTGTGCCGATAGATTCCAATGGTAGCGTATCCTCTCCGACTATGTCTCCCACGGGTGCTGTCGCAGGTTCCTCTTCCGTAGCCGGCCCGGCGCCGCCAGCGAGTCCCCTCGCCGGCAGCCCGGTGTTCAGGGGCGCGGCGCTCGTGGCGGTGGTGCCCGCCGGCGCATCCGCCGGTTCCGGGGTGCCCGCCACCCACAGGCCGATGGGCGTATTGTCGCTTTCCTCGGGCTGCAATTCCAGGTCGTCTGCGGGCGTCGCGTCGCCGGGGAGTGTAGCGCGATTCGCGGATCCCGCCGGGTTAGGCATTGCCGGTTCGACCGGCATGTAAGTCTCCGCCGTGCCCAGCAATTCCGGCTCCGGCGCGAGGTCGGGATAATCGCCCACATTGTATTCAGCGTATTGATCGGTGGGCGCGGTCGCCGGAATGCCGGTCGCGGCGACCATGTCCGCCGCCGTCTCATTGATCGCTTGCGCGCTCGAATCCACGGCGTTCGCGGTATCCGCCGGCGCGGCGGGTACTTCCTCCAGCGAATCGCTGCCGGTGGCGGGCGCCGCCAAATCGCTTTCCCGCGGGTCGGGGGTTGCGGATACAACTTCGCCGGCCGATCCATTGTTCAGCGCGCGGGGGAGCGGTGTGCTTGGCGCGGGTGGCGGCTCCATAGCCGGAGCAGGGGCGGCCGGCGCGGTCGCCGCGACCCGGCCTGCGGCGAGGGCTTGCCCGCAGGCGCGGCAGAAACGGGCCTCAATGCGGTTTTCGGTGCCACAACGTGGACAACGCATAGTCTCTCCTGGTTAGCGGGTTTGGCCCCTGACGGGCCTGCTCCTCTTAGTACGTTGGACAGGGCTTATCCGTGACAGTTTCTGCACAACCGGTGCCACCGGGTTAGCCGGCCATTAAGACAATGACGGAGACGTTATCGCCCGCGCCGCGGCTCAGCGTCAGATCGATGAGGTGCTTGCACGCCTGGTGCGGCGTTTTCGCCCGGCGCAAGATTTCCTCGATCTCGGCGTCGGTGACATGCAGGATGAGACCGTCTGAGCAGAACAACAATTTATCGGTCGGGGCGAGGATATGCAAGGTTGCGTCGACCTCGACGGTGGAGGCCGTGGCGACCGCCCGGTATAGCTGATTGCGGAGCGGATGGATCTTGGCTTCGTCGGGCGTGATCTGGCCGAGGCGCAGCAGATGGGAGACGATGGCATGGTCGATAGTCAGTTGCTCCAGGTGCCCGCGGGCCGGCAGCCGGTAGCAGCGGCTGTCGCCCACGTGGCCCAACTCCAGGCAGAGTCCTTGCACGATGCCGGCGGTGGTGGTGGTGCCCATGCCGTGGAACTGCGGGTCCTCTTCGGCCTGGCGATGGAGCAACTCGTTGGCCTGCTCGATGGCCTGGATGAGCCAGGGCCGGTGATCGACATCGGGGGAGGAATCGAGCGCCATGCGGTTCTCGACCAGCTCACGGACGATCCCGGCGGCCTGCTGGCTGGCGACTTCGCCGGCCTCCGCGCCGCCCATGCCGTCGGCCACCAGGAGCAGCCAGCCGTTGCCGGGCAGGGGCGTGGCCGAGAGCGTGTCCTCGTTGTTTTTGCGGACGCGCCCGGTATCGGTCATGCCATAGGCTTGCCAGTTGGGGCCGCGCTGGCCGCTCGGCATGCGAGGCAGGATTTCGGCTTTCGGTCGTTCAGCGCTCTGCATATCTTCGTACTCGCGCGTCAGGGTCTCATATAGCCCGGCAGAGGCCGGAAGCGGCGCTCCGCACTCCAGGCAGAACATCAGCGTGTGCCGGTTCGTGCTCTCGCACTTGCGGCAGTAGACCCACTGGATGACGGTGGCCGCTTCCAACGTGGGCAGCGGGTCGGTCGTCTTGGTGGGCGCCGCCGCGGGCGCCACGGCTGCCGACAGCGGTTCCAGCCGGCGCAGGATCGCGTTCAACCGCTCGTCGCGCTGCTGGCGTCGCTCGATTAGCTCTTCCGGCGACGTACCGGGGAGCGGCGGCAAGGGCAGCAACGGGCGGATAATCCCGGTCTTCCGGTCCCGGCTGCCCGGCATATTGGGCGGCACTGGCACCAGCGGGCGGATAATGCTGCCCGCCTGGCGGGCGCCTGGCGGGTCCCGTTCCAGGCGGCGAATGATTCCGCTGCGGCCGGCGGGCGGCAATCCCCCCGTCACCGGCGCGATGATGTCGCGGCCCGGCGGCGCGGGTGCCTCTTTAGATGCCCCTTTAGGGGCAGGCGGCGCCGCCGGTGGGCCGGGGGCCAGCGGCCGGATCACCCGCTGGCGGCGCAGATCCGCGGCGCTGGGCGGCGGGGCGGGGGCCGGGGGTGGATTCGGCGGCGGACTTGGCGCCGGGCGCCGGGTGGGATCGGAGCGAGGGGAAGATCGGGGGTCGTCCGGTGCATCCGCCCCGCTGCCGGGTGTAGTCAATGCTCCCGCTCCTGGGCAGGCGCCGGGGCGCCCGCGTGGTGTGGTGGTGGCCGGCCGGGGGCTGGCCCGCAAGCCGGTCCGGCATCCTTGCTGCCCACTATAGCATAAACCGGGGCCAAGGGCAAGAACGGCCCCGCTGCGCGATTCTTGACGACATAGGGGTAAAGGGTTATAGTGGAACATACGAACGACCTCGTGCGAGAAAGGAAACTAGTATGACTCGGAGCAATCGGCAGATGATCGGTCTGGGGGTGCTCGCCGGGGTTGCGTTAGGCGCAATGTACGCGGCGAACCGCCAGTCCCAGTACAGCAAATCGGGTGTCCCGTCGATGCTTAACTGGCGCCGGGTGCGCACCATCGCCCAGAACATGAACCCGGAGCCGGTACTCGATGCCGCCTGGCATGAGCACTGGGCCGCTTACTACACCGATCTCGTCCGCCGTTGCGAACCGCTGATCGCCGAGGAGATGGGCCGCGCGCTGCCGCAGCCCGTCCAGAACATCGCCGCCTTCAGCCGCGCCGAATGGGTCGCGGCCAATATCGTCAACTTCGAGCAACTCTTCGCCCCGCTGGAGCGCCTGCACCAGGACAGCTCGAACACCCGCGATCTGGGCACGTTGCTCATGACCGACCTGAATCAGGTGGTCCTGTCGAGTGAGTTGGGTGTGTTGCTCGGCTACTTCGCCCGCCGGGTGCTCGGCCAGTATGATATGAGCCTGCTGGGCCGCGAGCCGCTGGCGGTGGGCCGGCTCTACTTCGTCGAACCCAACATTGCCGGTGTGCAGCAGGAGCGCGGCCTGGACGCCGATGATTTCCGCCTCTGGATCGCCCTGCACGAGACGACCCACGCCTTCCAATTCGAGGCGTATCCGTGGGTCCGCGAATATTTTAACAGCGTGCTGGAAGCCTACTTTAAGCTGATCACCGACGACCTGACGGTCCTGCGCAACGGGACCGGCGGCGTGTCGCAGTTCATCACGCGGGCGCGCACCAACCTGGCCGCCGGCGAGAGCTGGATCGAACTGGTCATGAATCCCGAGCAGAAGCAGTTGTTCCAGAAACTCCAGGCGCTGATGTCGGTGATCGAGGGCTACAGCAATTATATTATGAATGCGGTCGGGGCACGGCTCTTGCCGTCGTACAGCTACATCAAGCAGCGCATCGAAGAGCGCGCGGCGCAGCGCGGGCCGGCCGAGCAACTGCTCATCCGCATCACCGGCCTGGCCCTGAAGATGGAGCAGTACCGCATGGGCGAGGCGTTCATCGACGCGGTGGCCGCCGAGCGGGGCGTCCGCTTCGCCAACCTGGTCTGGGCCGGGCCGGACTACCTGCCGACGCTGGATGAACTGCGCAACCACAGCGCGTGGATCGCCCGCGTGGAGCAATTACCCGTCCCGGAGGAGGACGCGGCCCGAACCCGGTCGCTGGACACCGCGCCTTTGCCGGAGGACAGTTTGTAGTAACGGCCGGTGCCGCCGCTGCCGGCGCGCGGCAAGCGAAGTCTCGTAGTCCGCCACGGTGATTGTGCGGGGTAGGGGCCGGTTGCCAACCGGCTGGCCGCTTGGCAGAATCAGTGGGGTGGATTACCAGGTAAGTCTAAGGAGGGTACCGTCGTGGACAAGTGGCGCGAGGATTGGCGTCAACTGAATCGCCGAATGCCGGATATCCACCAGGACGAATACACCATCGAGGGCCTGTCCCATCTGCTCGGCATTCCCCGCGATGTGATTAGCCATGAGATCACCACGGGCGCGCTGCAAGCGAACCGGCTGGGCGGACATACCATTTGCATCTCGCGCGAGGCCGTCCTGGACTGGCTACAGCGCCGCGGAGTGGGAATCTAGCGCCGGGTGAGTGCTGCGGAGCCACGAAGACCGGCCGGCCCCGTCGATGTGCCGGCGCCGCTCGGCGCGCCAGTGCCGCTGGATGTGCCGCCCTATGGGCCGGAGGCGCGTCCGCGCCGCCCGCGCCGCTGGCCGCACTGGATGGGCGGCTTCATCGTCGGCTGGCTCACCGGCGTTGTGACCTTGCTGATCCTGGCCGGGCTGTCGGCCCGTCTCGCGCCCCATGCCGGCCCGGTGACGGGCGATACCGACATCCGCTTGCAGATTAGCTCGCGCTACCTGAACGACGCGGTGCAGCGCCGGTTGGCGCAAAATCCGCCGGCTGTCGCCAATATCAAGACAGTCAAACTCGACCTGGCCCTGACGGCTGACGCCAGCATGGTGCTGACGCCGACGTTCGACGTGGCCGGGCTGTTTCAGGTCGCGCCCAGCGCCACCAACCAGTTGACGGTGCGTGACGGGAAGCTGGCGATGGCGATGATCGGCCAGCCGCGGTTGGGCGACCTCCAGGTGCCGCTCGATCTGCTGCCCTTCGATCTGACCGGAGAAGTCCATAAGGCCGTGGACGAGATCACCAATAACGTGTTGCTGGCCGAACTGAACGACAACCTTAAGGCCGGGTTCGGCAGCGATGCCTTCAACATTACCGAAGTGCAGACGACCCCTGATTACCTGATGGTGAAACTCCAGCGCAAATAGGCGCCTAGCGACGAGAGTTCCATGCCCTACGACCACGCAGAGATCGCCCGCCAGATCGCGGCCAGCCGCGACCAGGCCCTGGCCGCCCATGCCACGCGTTCCGATGCCGCCCAGGACGCCGCCGAGATCTACCTGACCACAGCGCACGCCGAGTGGGAGCGGGCCGTGGCGGATGTCCGCAGCAAACGCCTGATGGGCGTGCCGCAGACTCCCCTGCACGAGTTCACTTCCGGTCGCCCCGCCGGGCCGGATTATACCGTCGTGGCGACCGACTCGTCCTTCGTCCCGCCCGATAAGCACCGCGGCTCCTACTGTTATCTAATCAACGTGGGTCGGGTGATGGTCCACTATGGCGAGGAGCCTGCCGCCGAACTCGACAGCACGCCCACCCACTGCGCCGAGCCGCTAATCGAGGGCGAGGACTGGATGGTGAGCGGGCGCGTCTTGCAGGCGCAATGCGCGTTGCAGGAACTGACCGAACTCCACCGCTGGG
>JAICKM010000860.1 GCA_025927935.1 Chloroflexia bacterium
CGCGGGGGGGGTGGGGGCGGGGGGGGGGGGGCCATCCGCGGCCCGCCACTGTACGGGGGCGCGGCGCGGCGCGGGGGCCCGCGGGGCGCCGCCGACGCTTAACCCAGTGCAGCCATCGCCTTGGCGAGCGCCTCGCGGGATGGGCGCAGGCGGGACTCGTCAAGCTGGACCAGGGGCGTTTCCGCCAACTGCTGCACCTCCACCAGCGTGGGGCGCGCCTCGTTGATGTAGACCAGGCCGGTGATGAACTCCCGGTGAGCCTGCGCCTCTTGCAGCATATTCAAGGCGCGCACCGGGTCGGTCGGGTCATAGCTCTGGTCTAACTTCTTGAGCTGGATCGTCGACCCATCATGCATTTCGACGGAGACCGTGGTGCCCGGATCGTAGTCCACGGTGATCTCCTCGTAGCGCGGCACGAACGTGATATCATGCAGCCGCTCTTCGTTGGCTTTGCCGTAGGCATAGCTCTTGGTCGAATCTTCATTGTTGTTGAAGGTGACGCACGGGCTGATGATATCCAGCATGGCCGTGCCCTTGAAGCTGAACGCCGCCTTCAGCAACTCGCGCACCTGCTTGGCGTCGCCGGCGAAGCTGCGGGCGACGAACCCGCACCCGGCGATGATCGCTTCCTGGCAAAGGTCAATCGGCGGCAATTCGTTGGTGCCGGCATACTTGAGCTTCTGGCCCACGTCGGCGGTCGCCGAGAACTGGCCCTTGGTCAGCCCATAGACACCGTTGTTCTCCACAATGTAGACCATGCGCACATTGCGGCGCATGACGTGCTTGAACTGGCCCATGCCGATGCTGCCGGAGTCGCCGTCGCCGCTGACCGCAATCGCCTCCAGGTTGCGATTGACGGTCGTCGCGCCCGTGACTACCGAGGGCATCCGCCCGTGGAGGGCGTTGAAGCCGTGCGAGCGGTTCAGGAAGTAGGCGGGCGACTTGCTGGAGCAGCCGATGCCGCTCATCTTGATGATCCTGTGCGGCGGGAGCGACAACTCATAGGCCACCGCCATGATCTGGCTGGAGATCGAGTCGTGGCCGCAGCCCTGGCATAGGGTGGACGGATTGCCCTTGTAGTCCGCCCGCTCCAGACCGATCCGGTTGACTTTCGGGTTGGCCGGTTGGCCGGTCGGGCGATTAGCCGTTGTGACCATTGGTATTGGTCTCCTTCCCCATGATGGCTTCCGCCACAAAGCGGGCCGTGAGCGGCAGCCCATCACAATGGGCGACGCTACGGATGGAAGCGGCACGCTCCGGCATATAAAGCTGGATCAATTGGCGCATCTGGCCGTCGAAGTTGAGTTCCACGACGTAGATGACATCGTGCTCTTGGACGAACTCGCGCAAGGACTCTTCGAGCGGGAGCGCGCGCAAGCGCAGATAACTGGTCTCGACTCCGGCAGCGCGCATGCGGTCACGGGCTTCGCAGACAGCCGGGTCGGCGGAGCCATAGGCCACAATCCCGATGCGGGCGCCCTCGCGGCGGTCTACCACCGGCTTGGGCACCATGGTGCGGGCCGTGTCGTGCTTCTTGAATAGGCGGGTCAGGTTGTTCAGCCAGTCGTCCGGGCGCTCGCTATAGACGGCGCGCTCGTTGTGGCCCGTCCCGCGGGTGAAGTAGGCGGACAGCGGGTGGGTGTTGCCCGGCAGCGTCCGGTAGGGGATGCCGTCGCCGTCCACGTCCCGGTAGCGGGCAAACTCACCGGCGGCCTTGATATCCTCGGCGGTAAGCACCTTGCCGCGATCCAGCGGCGTCTCCGGATAGTCGAAGGGATCGGTCATCCAGAGATTCATGCCGATATCGAGGTCGCTCAGCACAAACACCGGCGTCTGCAAGCGTTCGGCCAGGTCGAACGCCTCATAGCCGAACTCGAAGCACTCGGCCACCGAGCCGGGCAGCAAGACGACCTGGCGCGTGTCGCCGTGGCCTAGATAGTAGACGGGCAGCACGTCGCCCTGCGAGACGCGCGTCGGCAAGCCGGTGCTGGGTCCCATGCGCATGATGTCCCAGATGACGCCGGGGATCTCGGCAAAGAAGCCCATGCCCGCGAACTCGGTCATCAGCGAAATGCCCGGGCCGCTGGTCGCCGTCATGGCGCGCGCCCCGGCCCACCCGGCGCCCAGCACCATGCCGATGGCGGCCAGTTCATCTTCGGACTGCACAATGGCGAAGGTCGCCTCGCCCGTCTCCGGATCGCGCCGGAACTCGTTCAGGTAATCGGTCAGGGCGTCGAACACGCTGGTCGAGGGCGTGATCGGGTACCAGGCACCGAAGGTGACGCCGCCGAACACCGCGCCCAGCGCCGCCGCCGAGTTGCCGTCGATCAGCACCTTGCCCGCCGTCCCGTTCATCCGCTCGACGCGATAGGGATCTTGCTTGGGCAGGTTGGCCCGCACATATTCGGCAGCCGCGCTGACCACGCCGTAGTTGAGATCGACCGCTTTGGCCTTACCCTTAAAGTGGTACGACAGCGCGTTTTTGATCTCGTCAAACTCAATATGCAGCAATTCCGCCAGCGCGCCGACATAGACCATGTTCGCCACATAGTCGCGCAACTTGGCATCCGCGCCCGAATTCTTGACCATTTCCTTCACCGGGAGCGGATAATAGATCACATCCTCCCGCCGGTGGGCAAATGTCAGATCCTCAGGATAGATGCAGACGCCGCCCACCGGCAGAGACGCCAGATCGGCATCGGCCGTCTGCGGGTTAAAAGCTACCAACACCTCAGTCACTTCACGGCGTGCAATATACCCATCCTTGCTGACCCGGATGGTGTACCAGGTCGGCAGGCCCGAGATATTCGACGGGAACAGATTCTTGC
>JAICKM010000043.1 GCA_025927935.1 Chloroflexia bacterium
CTCTAACTGGGCCACGAGCGCGGTGACATGCTCAGCGCGTAAATCCGCGACTAGATCGGCATCCTGGGTGGAGCGGGGCAAGCCCCACGCCGAGGAAGCCAGCGATCCGCCGATCTGGTAGGCTATCCCCAGCGTATCAAATACCTGGAGTACCGGACGCAGGGCCGGCACCCAATCCGGCGGGATCATGCGGACCGTCGCTGCTCCATATAGGCCGCGACGCGCGCCGCGAGGTCGTCGCCATATAGCAGCCGCACCCAGTGCAGGGCCGCGGCGTCGTCATCGAGATCGGCGTGCCGGCGGCGGAAGTTTTGCCACGAAAGCACGAATACGCTGCGGGTGAGCTGGTTGGCTAGCTCAAATCGCTGCCACGGCGAGAGGCGGCGCAGACCGGCGATCTGCATTTGCTCGACCACGGGGTTGGTATCACTCGATTGCGTGCGCATCGCTGCCTCCTGCATTCCGACTGCGGCCATTATAGCATAATGAAACGGGCGCATCCGGTGGGGACCGGACGCGCCCGCTGGGGTGGGCGGCGCGGGGTAAGCGCGCCGGTTATCTGCGGTTGGGCAGCGCGAACGCCTGGAACAGGATCTTGCTCACTTGCGCGCGGGTGGCGTTGGCCGCGGGCCGGAAGGTGCCGTCGTCGTAGCCGCCCACCACCTGGTGGGCCACCGCCGTCTCGATGAACCGGTAGAAGGGATGGGCCACGGGCACATCGCTGAAGTGCGGCGTGGCCGGGTTGAGCAGCGGGTAGCCTTGCGCGTTGACGATGAGCTTGACCACCTGCGCCCGCGTCACATTGGCCCAGGGCCGGAACGTCTCATCGGCGTAGCCGCTGAGGATGCCGTGCGCGTAGCCCACCTCGATGAACTGGTAGAAGGGCTGCTGGGGCGGCACATCGCTAAAATGGGGCGCGCCCGCGGGCAGGGTGAGCGGGTAGCCGGCCGCCAGGACAACCACCTTGGCAAGCTGGCCGCGCGTCAGGTTCGCTTCCGGGTGGAAGGTGCCGTCGGCGTAGCCGCTGACGATGCCCTGGCAATAGGCCCACTTGATGTAGCCGTAGGCCCAGTAGTCCACCGGCACGTCGGTGAAGTGGCTGTCGCAGGGCACCGGCGTGGCGGTCCCAGTGCCGGGGACCGGCGTCTGCGTGGGCGTGAAAGTGGGTGTCGCGGTCGCGCCCGGTACGCTGGTGCCCGTGGCCGTGGCTGTTGCACCGGGCACAGGGGTGCCCGTGGCCGTGGCGGTCGCGCCCGGCACACTCGTGTCTGTAGCCGTTGCGCCCAGCCCCGGTGTATTCGTCGGCGTATTCGTGGGCGTATTCGTGGGCACCACGGCGGTATTCGTCGGCGTGTTAGTGGGCGTGTTCGTGGGCACCACCGCCGTGTTGGTTGGCGTATTCGTCGGCGTATTGGTCGGCACCACCGCCGTATTGGTTGGCGTATTCGTCGGCGTATTGGTCGGCACCACCGCCGTATTGGTCGGCGTGTTCGTCGGCGTCCGCGTCGGCACGACCGCCGTATTGGTCGGCGTGTTAGTGGGCGTACTCGTCGGGACTACGGCCGTGTTGGTGGGCGTGTTAGTGGGCGTGCTGGTGGGCACGACAGCGGTATTGGTTGGCGTGTTGGTCGGCGTACTGGTGGGCGCCACCGCCGTGTTCGTCGGCGTATTCGTGGCCGTCGGGGTCGCCGGAATCGTTGGGCTTGGCGTATTCGTCGGCGTGTTGGTGCCTGTCGGAGTCGCCGGAATGGTCGGGGTCGGTGTATTCGTCGGCGTGCGCGTCGGCGTGTTCGTGGCCGTGGGCGTCGGCGTGGGCGGCGTCAGCGACTCGAATGAGCCTTTATCACAGCGCGCGCCGATGGGGCGTGACACGCCCCGCTGGTCGGTCGCCACGCAGCCGGCCGGGTTCGCGGTGTCAATCGCCGGGTTGCCTTGCACCAGCGTCAGCGCGTGGGTGAGCGTCGGCCCGCCGTTGTTCGCCAGCGTCGTATTGATCACCCCGCTGATCGGCAGGCCCAGCGCCGCGAGGTTGGTGTCGCCGGTCGTGGCCGGGCAATCGGTGGCGTTACCGAACAGGTTGTAGCCACCGGAGGTCAACACTGGCCCGCAGTCGGGCCGCGTGCCGCTGGTGCCCACGGTGTTACCGGCCAGGATGCTGTTCCCAAAGGTGGTGGTGCCGCCCGCGCCATAGGCGCCCCCGCCCTGCCCGCCGCCGGTGTTATCGGCTTCGGCTTTGTTTAGCGGAATCGTAGCGTAGTTCACCGTCACGGTCCCGCTCTCCACATACATGCCGCCGCCGTTGTTGGCGGCGGTGTTGCCGGAGAGTGTGTCGTTCGTGAGCGCGAGGGTGCCGGCAGCGCCACTGGGGTTATCGCGGAAGTAGAGGCCGCCGCCGTTGCGCGAGGCGTCGTTGCCGGAGATGGTGACGCGCTGGATGGTGACGCTGCCGTCGGTATCGATCTCAATGCCGCCGCCGTCCTCGCTGTTGGGCCCCAGCCCGCCCGGCCGGTCCACGGCGTGGTTGCCGGCGATGGTGGTATCGGTCAGGCTCATAGTGATGCCGCCCGCGGACCCCAACCACAGCCCGCCGCCGGTCTCGGCGGTGTTGCCGCTGATCGTGCTGTTGCTGATGGTCAGCGTGCGGACCGCGCGCACCCCCCCGCCCTGGGCGTCGGCGGTGTTATTGGAGACGGTGACGTTGGTCAGCGTCAGGGTGCCAAAAGCCTCGATGCCGCCGCCGGTCCCGCTCACCGACTGATTGGCGGTGATGGTGCTGTTGCTGATGGTGACGGTCGAGGAAGCACCCGTCGCCACACCGCCGCCGAGGTTGATGGCGGCCGGGTTCACACTGCCATGCTGGATGGTCACCCCGGAGATGCTGACGACGGCGTTCGATCCCTGGAGAGGATCGATGTCGAAGATGCGGTCGGCGTTGTTGCCGTCGAGGATGGTGTTGCCCGCGCCGTTGCCGGTGATCGTGATATTGGAGGTGAGATCGAGGTCGCCGGTGGCTGCGGCGTCTTCGTTGACGCCGGTGCGGGTCAGGGTGTAGGTACCGTTGCCGGAGAAGGTAATGGTATCGTTGCCCGCGGTCGCGTTGGCGGCGCAGACGGCTTCGCGCAGGCTGACCTGGCCGTCGGGGCCGGGCAGGGACGCGATGGTGATGGCCGCGCAATTGCCGGCCGCGGCGTCCAGCGTATCGGCGGTGGTGGTAACGGTGATCGTGGCGGAGGGCGCGGCCGTCGCCGCGCGGTAGCCCAGCACCGAGAGCAGCAGGCCCAGCACGAGCATGAGGACCAGACCGGGGCGCCGCCGGGACCCGGCGCGCCGGGCGGCCCGGCGCCGGGGCCGCGGGGGTGGATGGGGAAATAAGGTCACGGTGTTAGCTCCTCCTGAAGTGACGGATCAACAGGGCGCGGGCGCCGGTTGTTCCTTGAGGGAGTGGGGAGCGTTGTGGTGAGGGACCGCAACGCCCAGGCGCCCGTGGCGGCGCCACGCCGGGGTGCCCGCCACCCCAGCCGGCAACCGGGCGCGGAGCGCGGCGGAGCGCCAAGCGACATCCGCCGGCCCAACATCGCGGGCGGGGCGCCGCGCGGCTCCGGCGCCCTGCCACCGCGCCCGGCGCGGTCGAACGGGACGGGGAGCTGCGCGGCACCCCGCCCCGGTGGGATTAGCTGCGCGGGGGGTAGATCCCCTCCAGGCAGATGATAAAGTTGGCGGCCAGAAACGGCTGCCGGTTTTCGTGCGGCTGGTTGCCGCCCGTCGCGCTGATCGTCGCGGGGTTCATCGAGGTGTCGGGCGCGGCGGCATACTGCTTATCCCCGATGCTGGACGCGGCCCACACATTATCGGTGGGGTGGGAACTGGTGCCGGGGTCGGGCGCGGCCTGGGGCACATGGGTGTGGGACGCGAGCGTGGATACCGTCAAAGTGGTGGTTTCGCTGCCGCCCATCTCGCCCGGCGTGCGATTGGTCAGGCCCGGCCCCTGGCCGGCGTGGATCGGCGCGCGCCCGCGCAAGTCGGGCAGCCCAAAGGTGGTTTGTCCGTCGCCGCCATAGGTGGTGCCCAGCAGACTGAACAGCGCATCATATTGGGCAATGGGCAGCATCTGACCCGCGCAGAAGGCCCAACCCAGCGGGGCGAAATTGCCCCCAAATATGCGAATTTCTCCCAGGTATGGATCCATTGCCGTATCCTCTCTAGTTAAGGCGCCCGGCACGGGTTCGCTGCCCCCGTCCGGCGCCCGGCCTTAGCTGCGCTGAGGGAAGATACCCGTGAGGGCGATAATAAAGTTGATAACAAGATAGGGCTGCTCGTTATTGTGCGGCTGCCCGCCGCCCGTAAGGGGCAGGGCATCGGCGTTCATCCGCGCGTCGGGGGTATCGGCATATTGGGCATCGCGGCTGCTGGACCCCGCCCAGACGTTGTTCTGCGGGGTGGAATCGCTGCCGGGGCCGGTCAGCGCCTGGGGCACATGGCTATGCATGGGCATCTGGTTGAGTTGCAGCGTCACCGTTTCCACCCCATCCATCTCGCCCAGGACGTAGTCGCTCAGGCCGGGGCCTTGCTGGAACCCAAGGGGGATGCGCGATTGGAAATTGGGCAGGCCAAAGGTCACGCGCCCATCGCCGCCATAGGTGGTGCCGAGCAGGGAGAACAGGGCGGTGTTCTGGGAGATGGACATCAATTGGCCGTTGCAGAGCGCCCAGCCACGCGGGGCGAAGTTCCCGGCAAACATTTTAATTTCGCCGATAAAGGGTTCGGACATCGCAGTACGCTCCTTCTGGTGAGGCGGCCGGTGCGGGGCCGCGGGGACCGCTCAGTTGCGCGAGGGATACACGCCCTCCAGCGCGATGATAAAGCGGAGCGCGAGAAAGGGTTGCATGTTATTATGCGGCTGCCCGCCGCCCGCGGCCCCCAGCGCGTTGGGGCTCATGGATACGGTGCCCCTGGCGCTATACTGCGCATCCGAGCGCGCCGACGTGGCCCAGACCGCGTTCGCCGGACCGGTGTGCGTGCCCGTAGCATCCGTTCCGCTGGCGATGTGGTTATGCTGCGGCATCTCGGTTTGCGCCAGCGCGACGCCCTCGCTGCCACTGCGCTCGCCCAGCGTGCGATTGCTCAGGCCCGGTCCCTGGCCGAAATGCATCGGGGCGCGCCCGCGCAGATCGGGCAGGGCAAAGGTGGTTTGTCCGTTGCCGCCATAGGTCGTACCAAGGATGGAGAACAGGGCCTGATTCTGCGCGATGGCTAGCAATTGCCCATCGCAGAAGGCCCAGCCGCGCGGGGCATAGTCTCCGGCAAAGATATAAATATCGCCGATAAAAGGCTGATCCGGCATTGCTCACTCCTCCTGTGCCCAATAGGCCGGTATCCGCGGGGTGCCGCGGGCCGCCGGGCGACTAGACCGATAAATAAGCGTTGACCCAGCCGGTTTTGGTGGCGGTGCGCAATCCGGCCCCGCCATCCTGGCTGCCGGCCGCGAGCAGCGGCGTGACCGGCATGTTGGCGAGCGCACCCCCGCGCACGTGCACTTCGCGCAAGTAGAGGGGACCGTCCGTGCAGTGGGTTTGCGCGTCCATGGCGATCCGGCCCCGCGGCCCGGTCCATGCCGCGGCGGCCAGCGCGGCGCGCATCTCGTTGATGCGGCTAGCATCGCCGGCCACACCGGCCAGCGCCGTGGCGGCCAGGTGCGCGGTCTCATAGCCCAGCAAGGCCGGGCTGTCGGCGACCTGGCCCGTCTGCTTGGCGTAGGCGGCCAGGAAGGCGCGGTTCTCGGCGGTCTCCAGGGCGGGGGTCCAGCCCAGCGCCGTCTTGATGCCCAGCGCAGCTTTGCCCAGGGTGGGCAGCGCCGTCTCGCCGGCCAGGAAAGTGGAGCCAAGCAGGGGGGTGCGCGCGAGCGGCGCGGCCTGGGCATAGGCGCGCACGAAGTCCACTGCCGCCGGCCCGCAGTAGGCCCCGTAGACGAAGTCGGGGCGGGTTGCGGCGATCTCGGCCAGCACGGCGGGCAGCGCGGGGCTATTGGCGAGCAGGTGGGTCGTCTGCGTGGTGGCGACGGTGCCGCCTGCGGCGGTGAAGCCAAGGTGGAAGGCGCTGAGCATATCATAGCCGCTGTCGTAAAACGAGGTGGCTACCGCAGCGCGGCGGCCCAGGTGGGTGGCCGCCCACTGGCCGAGCGCCCAGGCGCCCTGCCAGGCGCCGAGGGTGTGATGAAAGACGTAGGCGCTGTCCGCGCTCTGGCGGGGCACATTCTCGCCCAGCCCGGCGGCGAGGAAAAAGGTGCGCCGCGCCTGGAACAGCCCGCGCAGCATCCCCGCGAGCATCGGATTGCCCAGGCCAACGACGAGGGATGCCTTGCCGGTGTCCAGCAACTTCTGGGCGGCGACCGTCGCCTGCGCCTGCCCAAACCCGGCGTCCTCGGCGACCAGGCGCACCGCGGGCGTGCCGTCCGCCGCCTGGTTGAAATAAAGTTGCATGCCGGCCAGGAAGTTGCTGCCCAGCGCGGGGTAGATCGTGGACTGCGGCAGCAGGACACCAATCGTGAGTAGATCCCGCCCGATCGGCAGCGGGCCGGCGGGCTTGGGGCCGGCGGCCCAGGCGGGCGTCGCGTTCAGCAGCGGGGCGGCGGCCAGCGCGCCCGCGGCCAGCCCGGCGCTGCGTAAGAAGGCACGCCGGCTCAGGCCCGGCAGCGTATGGTGCTCAGACATAGTATGATCGCTCCCTCACGATAGTGTCGAAGACGTCCACCCGGTCCAGGGCCGCGGATCGGCTGCGCCCGCGCCGGCTTCCATAATGCCGGGCGGGCAATTGTGGAATGTTGCGTGGAGATACGGGCGCAGTATAATGCGGTCTGGGCCGGTAGTCAATAATTCTCGCTAGATTGACAGAACTTCATAGCCGGTAGTAGCGGGCGGACAGGCGGATAGTCTCAGTATAGCAGGTGCGGGAGCGGATCCAATAGACCTGGAAGTCCCCTCCCCCGCTAGCCCAATGGTCCTACGCCGGCGAGTGGTCAGTGGTCAGTAACGAGATGGAGGATGACGAGAGGTCGGTGGTTAGGAACGAGAGAAGGTTGTCACTGTGAGCACAGCGAAGAGTCTCGCCGGCTGGGGCGCCCAGAGGAGATTCTTCGCTGCGCTCAGAATGACAGGGGTAGGTCCGTTGTCGCTTTGAGTAGACTGTCACAGGGTAATTGTCCCTCTGAGCGCAGCGAAGAGTCTCGTCTTGGATCCGCCCGCGACGCGCCGCCGGGTTGCGCTACATTGCAAATCGGCCGGGCGCGCCAGCCGGCAAGGCGGGTTTGAAACCCGCCCCTACACCGGCATGCCGGCTTTTTTATCGCCCGTGGTGGCCGGCGGGCAGGGCTACTCCTCATGACACCGGCGGCTTGCGGGCGCTCAGGTGAGCAGCCCCACGCCGGGCATGGCGCGGCAGACGTACATGGGCGCGCGCAGGCCGGTTTCGCGCTCGTAGACGGCGACGACATCCTGCGCGAAGCGGTCGAGCGCAGCCTGCTCCACCAGGTGGACCGTGGAGCCGCCGAAGCCGCCCCCGGTCATGCGCGTGCCGATCACGCCGGAGCAGGCCGCGGCCAGCGCGATCAGCCGGTCCACGGCGGGCACGGTGATCTGGTAGTCATCGCGCATGCTGGCGTGCGATTCGAGCATCAACTGGCCGAAGCGGGCCACGTCGCCGGCTTCCAGCGCGGCCACGCTCTCCAGCACGCGGGCGTCTTCGGTGACGACGTGGCGCACGCGGCGGCGGATGCCCGGCGGCAGTTCGGCGCCGAAGCGTTCCAGGTCGGCGGGGGTGATGTCGCGCAACGCGGTGATTTTGCGGTCGGGCAGCAGGGCGGCCAGCAGGCGCACGCCTTCCTCGCATTCACGGCGGCGGGCGTTGTACTCACTGTCCACCAGCCCGCGCTGCACCCCCGACTCGACCACGACGACAGCCAGGCCGCGCGCCTCCAGGCCCAACGGCACGACCCGCGCGGTCAGGTCGCGGCAGTCGATACAGAGCGCCGCGTCGGGCTGGGCCAGGGCCGAAATATACTGGTCCATGATGCCGGTCTGCACGCCCAGGAAGGCGTTCTCGGCCTGTTGCCCGCTGAGGGCCAGAGCGACCCGGTCGATGGGCTGGTCGCTCACGGTCAGGAAAGTGAAGCCGGTCGCCATCTCCAGGGCCGCCGACGAGGAGAGCCCGGCGCCCTGGGGCACGTTGCCGGTGATGTAGGCGTCCATGCCGCGCAGGCGGGAGCCGCGCTGCTCCAGCGCCCAGGCGATGCCCTGCACATAGTTGCGCCAGCGCTGGGTGGGCGACGGCGCCGGCTCGTCCAGGCTGAAGGTCGACTCCTCGCCGTACTCATGCGAGTAGAGGCGCACCTGGCGGTCGGGCCGGGCCGCGGCCAGGCACACTACACCGAAGTCAATCGCCATGGGCAAGACGAAGCCCTCGTTGTAGTCGGTGTGCTCGCCGATGAGGTTAACGCGCCCCGGCGCGCGCACGGCGACGCCGGCCGCCCGGCCAAAGCGGGCGGCAAAGTCCTGCTGCCATTGGGGATCGCTCATAGGTTGGGTATCCTTATGCTGGAAGAGCCGAAAGCCTCCGTTGTCCGGTTGAATAGTGCGGCAGGCGGCCATTGTCCCGCTGAATCGTGCATCCCGCGCCCCTGGGCATTCTGAGCACAGCGAAGAATCTCGTCGCGTGCGGCTACCAGACGAGACTCTTCGCTGCGCTCCCTAGACAATGCTTTACGTTACTGACTGCTGACCACTCATCTCACTCAGCACTCAGCACTCGTCGTGTCGTGGCAGATCGACGACAAAGGTGGAGCCTTCGCCCGGCGTGCTGGTCACATGGATCGCGCCGCCGTGGGCCTCCACGATCTGGCGCACGATATAGAGGCCGAGGCCCAGCCCGCCATAATTGTGGGCTGAGACGGCGCGCTCGAAGCGCTCGAAGATGCGGCTCAGATGCTCCGGGGCGATGCCGATGCCCTGGTCGCGCACCACCAGGCGCGCCCGGTCGTCCGCGCCCATCACAGCCACCTCGATAGGCTGCCCCCGGCCATATTTGACGGCGTTTGACAGCAAGTTTGTGACCACCTGTTCGAGGCGCGCCCGGTCCCACAGGCCGGGCACGGGCGCCGGGGCGCTCACGGTCAGCCGGCAACCGGCCACGGCCAGTTCGGGACGCAACTGCGCCACCACCTCGCGCACGACCTCGGCCAGGTCGATCTCCTCGCGGTGCAGATCCAGGTGCCCGCCGCTGATGCGCGAGATGTCGAGCAGTGTGTTGATCAGCTTGACCAGATGCTTGGTCTGGCGCTCGGCGGTGCCCAGCATGGTCACGACGCGCTCGGCGGGCAGGCGGGCCAGGGTGTCGCGCTGGGCGGCACGCTGGAGCATCTGCACCTGCAACTGGAGCGAGGTCAGCGGCGTTTTCAGTTCATGCGAAGCGATGGAGAGAAAATCCTCGCGCGCCCGCACGGCGTCTTGCAGGTCGCTGAACAGCCGGGCATTGTCCACGGCCAGGGCGGCGCGGCGGGCCAGGTCGCCGGCCAGGGCCAGGTCGGCGGGGCCGTAGCGCCGGGCGCTGCCGGCGATCATGAGGGTGATGGCGCCCAGCGTGCGTTCGCGGGCCACCAGCGGCACAAGCATGACCGATCGCAAGCCCAGGCCCCGCAGCATCGCCAGGTGATCGGCGTCCCGCGCCTGCATCACCAGGTGATCGTCCGTAACCTCCGGGTAGATCTCCGGCTCCCCGCTGCGGATCACCTGGGCCACGCCCCGCGCCGCGCCGGCATGGATCGGGTAGCGCTGCTCGATTTCGCGCGCCCAGGTGACCTTATCCGAATCGACGTGGGCGACAGCCACGCGGCGGATGGTTCCGTCTTCCGCGATCGCGTCGATGGTACACCAGTCGGCGATACGCGGCACCACCAGGCGGGCGACGGTCGCCAGGATGGTGCGATAGTCGAGCGAGGTGGCGAGCACGGCGCTGGCCTCGGCCAGGAAGGCGAGACGGGTCTGGGCGGCCTCCGCCTCGGCGCGGGCCGCCTGTTCGCGCGCCAGCAGCGCGGCCCGTTCGGCTTCGGCCCGGCGGCGCTCGGTCATATCGTGGAAGACGACCACGGCGCCGGCCAGCCGGCCCCCGGTGAGAATGGGCGCCGACGTATAGGCCACCGGCAGCAGGGCGCCATCCCGGCGCGTGTAACAGTCATCGTCGATGTGCAACACAACGCCTGACTGGAGCACGCCCATCAGCGGGCAGGCGTCCGGTGGGTAGGGCGTGCCGTCGGCGTACTGGAAGTGGATGACTTCATGCAACTGGCGGCCCAGCAACTCGGCGGCCTGCCAGCCCAGCATCTCTTCCGCCGCCGGGTTCATGAAAGTCAGCCGCCCGCCCTGATCGAGCGCATAGACGCCCTCGCCCAGGCTGTTGGTGATGGCGCGGGTGAAGTTGAGCTGATCGCGCAGCGCATCCTCCACCTGGTCACGGGCTTCGAGGGTGAGCGCGTTTTCGATGGCGACAGCGGCGCTGGCGGCCAGCCCTTGCAGCAGCGGCACGTCTTCCTCGTGGAAAGGCGCATTCTCCGGCGCGGCGTGCAGCTCGAAGCAGCCGATCGGATCGCCGGTGCGGCTGAAGATGGGCACGGCGAGCAGGCGGCCCGCGTTGAATCGCTGCCGGTACGCGGAGTCGACGTGCGGGTCGCGCGCCGCATCGTCGGTGAGGTAGTAGCGCCGGGTTTGCAGCACCCGGCCCGGCACGCCCTCGCCGGGCGCGTAGCGGTAATCGATCGGCTGGAGTTGGCCGCGGGCGTTATACTCGCTGAAGGCCACTTTGCCCGCGGCCAGCAGCCCGGCGGTGCCGCCCGTGGCGCGCACCAGTTCCATGGCCGAGGCGACCAGGATACGCAGAATCACCGGGATCTCCAGCACGCTGTTGATCTGCTGGGCCATGCTGGAGAGCAGTTCCAACTGCCGGTCACGCCGGAGCAGCACGGCCTCGGCCTCTTTGCGCGCCTGGATGTTGGTGCAGGTGCCCACCCATTCGCGGATCTGCCCATCGTCGCCGAACACCGGGACGCCACGGGCCAGCACCCACTCATAGACGCCATCGTGCCGGCGCAGGCGATATTCGATCTCGTAGTCGCTGCGGGTGACAACGGCGTGCTGCCAGACGGCGCGGGTGCGCTCCCGGTCGTCGGGGTGGAGGTCGGCGAGCCAGCCCCAGCCCTTGAGTTCCTCCGTGCCGCGCCCTGTGTACGCCTGCCAGAGCGGCATATCGGCCACGACGGCGCCGGTGGGGTCGGTGGTCCAGACGATCTGCGCGGTGGCGAGCACAAGCGAACGATAGCGCGCTTCGCTCTCGCGCAGGCGCTCGGCAGTATCTTCGAGGGCAGCCACGCGCGCCCGCAGCCCGATCACTTCGGGATCGGGCTGCGGCGCAGGGTGCCGGGCGGCGGGCGGCACCGGGCGGGTTACTTCAGCCGCTTGACGATGTGCCAGCCGTAGGGGCTGGTGCGCGGGTCATAGTCGGCGATGCCGACCTCGCCGATCGCCAGCGGGAACCCGGCATTGCCGAAGGCGGGCACCATCTGGTCGCGGCCATACTCGCCCCGTGCGGGCGTGACGCCGCGATTGGACATGCCGTAGATACCCGGCGGCGAGTCGTCGGTGTGCTTGCGCACCAGGGCGTCAAAATCGGCCCCGCTTTGCGCCTGCTCCAACAGTTGGTAGGCCAGGGTCTTCGCTTCGTCTTTACTGCGGCGGATCGGCTTACCGGGCACGCTGTCCTTAAAGCCGACCAGGATATGCTGCACTTGAATGTGTTCGGGTTCGGTGGCGGCCATGCGCGAACTCCTTCCCTGCTTGCCTGATTGGGGGGCCAGTCATTGCCCGATTTTAACACATCCAGGCGGGCTGAAACAAGGGCGGAAACAAGCCTTGCCACGTAGCGAGAAAGGGGCTGTTAATAGCCGCCTGTCGCTGTGAAGTATTGACGGCATGGCCGCCGCCATGCTAGAATTATTACTCCAGGAGGCGGCATATGAAATACTTGTTTCTTGAGTTAAAGACACAAAAGGTGGAAGGCTGTACCCTTTACCGGCGGATTCGACCCACTCAAACTGGCCGATCATTTCACCAAAAATGGAGCGACGGTTGGAGCGACGACTGCACGAGATTATGAGATACGCGCGAATGCGTTTTTAGGGAATCCGCAACGGCGTCCAACGACTTTGGAATGTGTGCGAAGGGTTTGCTTCCTTGCTCAGCACGTACTTGTTTAGCGTTCAAGATGGCTGATATTAGCCCTGTTTTTACCGATAATATTGTCGAAATGCTCTGATTCGGTCTAGTCTAAATTCAAACAAGGCTCCTTTTAGGAGCCTTGGACACTAAACAAGTACAATTTTCAACTATCCATCCCAAAGAAGAGAATGCTTTCCCCTTTCAAGAAGGAGAGCACCATGATGAACACCAAAAATACCACCATTCTCATTTCAGGAGCGAGTATTGCTGGGCCAACCCTGGCATACTGGCTCAAACGCTATGGGTTTGCCCCGACCGTGATCGAGCGTGCGCCACACCTGCGAGCAGGCGGGTACCCGGTTGACGTGCGCTTTGAGGCCGTGCAGGTGGCCAAGCTGATGGGGATCTGGCCGCGCCTGCAACAAGAGCAGACGACCTTGGGCGAGATCTCGTTTGTCAACGAACGCCATCAGCGCATCGGCAGAGTCAACCTGCAAGCTGGGCGCAAGGTCTTAGAGGCCTTCGACGTGGATGTGGTGGAGATCATGCGGGGCGATCTGGCCCAGATCCTCTACGACCTGACGAAGAACGAGGTGGAATACTGCTTCGGGGACTCTATCCAGGAGCTTCGGCAGGACGAGGAAGGAGTCGCGGTGACCTTGGAGCGGGGCGGCTCCCGCCGCTTCGACCTGGTGGTGGGGGCGGACGGGCTGCATTCGATCGTGCGCACGCTGGTGTTTGGCGACGCAGCGCACTTTGAGCGCTATTTAGGCTACCAGGTCGGGGTCTTCACTACCGACAACGATCTGGGACTGGGCGAGGCCTGCATGCAGATGTATGGGGTCCCCGGCAAACAGGTCGCGATACGCAGTACACGAGGCAACCAGACACTGGCCGCGTACTTCCTGTTCAAGCAACCCACGCAGTTACGCTATGATTACCATGATGTGGCGCAGCACAAGCAACTGCTGACTTCGGTGTTTGCCGGCGAAGGCTGGGAAGTCCCGCGACTCCTGGAAAAAATGCAAACGGCCTCCGACTTGTACTTCGATGCGGTGAGCCAGATTCGCATGGCGAGCTGGTCCCAGGGCCGCGCGGTGCTGCTGGGCGACGCCGGCTATTGTCCAGCCCTGCTGACGGGGCAGGGCTCGACCCTGGCCCTGATGGGCGCCTATATCCTGGCGGGAGAACTGAAGGTGGCGCGGGGCGATCACAAGCTCGCGTTTGCCCGGTACGAACAGGCCTTCCGACCCGTGGTCCGACAGGAGCAAAAAAAGGCGGGAGCAAATGCCAGGATCCTGGTTCCCGCAACGCCTGGAGGCCTATGGGCGCAAACGCACTTGTTCCCGCTGCTGGTACCGCCGCTGCTGTTGGCAATGGAGCGCGGGAGGAGATTGCTCCCCAAGCGCTCCTCAAGGCCCAGCAGGATAAAGGACTATGGGAATGTGCTCCCGCCGTCTTAACAAGAGCGTGCGAAGCAACGGCAATATTGTGCGATTCGACACGTCCACTAACGAATATGGGGTACTAGCGGCGACGGGAATCATCCGCACATATTATATGCCGGACCCAGCCGTACATTTACAGCCAACGAATCTTGATTAGTTCCACGGGGAGTGTGCGAAATGATTTATACCTGTGCGGTCTGTGGATCTGATAGGCTAAGTAGTCCCCCGGCAGATTATACGATCTGCCCCAGTTGTGGGACAGAGTTCGGCTACACGGATTTTGCCACCAGCCATGAGGAATTGCGCCGGCGATGGATGGCCGGCGGCGCTCGGTGGTGGAGTCCCAATACCCCGCCACCGCCGAATTGGTCTCCGGTTGAACAACTCGCCCGCATCACGAAACACGCCCCGCGCTAGCAGCGGGAGCCTGCCGCCTGCTACCTGCGTTCCAGCGCAGCGCGGGAGCCACCTGCTAAAGCTACACCCGCCCGCCCCCAATCCAACGGAGAACCGATGCGCAGCGCAGCCCCCGCCGCCCGGCCGTTCCCAGCTAAGAATTTCCCAATGTCGTAGAACGCCCACGCGCCCGGCGAAGACGCAAAGGGCGCGAAGAATGGCCTTGTGTAAATCGTCTTCGTGTTCTTCGCGTCTTCGCAGTGTACTTGCGGACGGATCTTGACGAGACCGCTTGCCGGGCGGGCGGTAGGGGTGTATACTGGCCGCCACCCGCGGACGCCGGATGCGGGTACCACGAGACGAGCGCAAGCGGTGGGGTGAAAACATGCCGGGCGCGACGGAAACTGTATATAACGGCGTGACGCTGCTCGCCGCCGAAGCGAGCGCCCTGGCGGAGTTAGCCGGGGTGCTGCAAGATGGGGGCTGTCTGCCCGCGGGCGCGCCCCTCCCCGTGGTGCCGCAGGCGGAGATTGGCGGTAACCCCATCGGGTTTTGCGCCGAAGCCGGCACCGTGGTGGCACTGGCGCTGCGCGGCTGCGCGTTGCGGGCGCTCCCCGACTCTCTGGGCCGGCTGACCGATCTCCGGCACCTGGATCTGGCGGGCAATCAACTGGCCGCCCTGCCCGAAGCGCTGGGCAACTTGGGACAGTTAAGACGCCTGTATCTGGAGGAGAACCGGCTGACCGCGCTGCCGGCGTGGCTGGGCAAGCTGGCGCGGCTCGAAGCCCTCTTGCTCAACGCGAACGAGATCGCGGCGCTGCCCGATAGTATCGCCCGGCTGGCGAACCTGAAAACGTTGAATCTCTACGGCAATCACCTGGCCGCGCTCCCGGCGAGTCTGGGCCGGTTGGCCGGGCTGGCCGACTTGAGCCTGGGGCATAACCGGCTCACCGCGCTACCGGCGGCGTTCTGGGGGCTAACCGGCCTGCAAGTGCTAAATCTGGCCGAAAACGCCCTGACCGAGCTACCCGAAAGCCTTGGCAATCTGACCCGGCTGCACATGCTCGATGCAGGCCATAACCAGTTGGCGGCGCTGCCCGACGCCCTCGGCGAGCTGCCCCATCTGACCGGCTTCCTCTATCTGAGCGATAACCGGCTGGCGACGCTGCCCCGATCCCTGGCGAATCTCACCAACCTGCGCTACTTGAATATCACCGACAACCGGTTCACCGCGCTGCCGGAGCCGATCGGCAAGCTGACCGGCCTGATCGAGTTGCGGATGTATAACAACGCGCTGACGGCGCTGCCGGAGTCGCTGGGCAACCTGACCCGGCTGCGTGAACTGCACGCGCACCACAACCGGCTGGCGGCGCTGCCGGAGTCGCTGGGCAAGCTGGCGGAGCTGCGCGCGTTGCACCTGGCGGACAACGCGCTGGCGGCCCTGCCGGACTCCGTGGGCCATTTGCCCCGGCTGGCACACCTCGATCTTCGCAACAATCGCTTGCCGGCGCTGCCGGAGTCGCTGGGCGGGTTGACCGGGCTGACCTTTCTCGACTTGCGCAACAATCGCTTACGCGTGCTCCCGGCGGGCCTTGGCACGTTGCCGCACCTGGAGAAGCTCGATTTGCGCTGGAACCAGTTGGCGGCACGCCCGGAGTGGGTGCCGCGCCTGGTACAGCGCGGATGTCTCGTGTACGAGTAGGGCTATCCGTGCGGGAGACCAACCTAACCCCCCGGCCCCCTTCCCGCCGCGGGAAGGGGGAGAGACGCCGGTGACATAATGGTCGCCGTCGCACGCGGATTAGTGGGCGGCCCTCTTCGCGGCGGGAAGGAGAGGGAGACGCCGGCCCCTCCCCTCCCTGCGGCGGGGAGGGGCCGGGGGAGAGGTTGGCCGGGCGGGGCCGCCAAATGAGACGTACCTATTGACAAGGTTTCGAGAGCCGTGCTATACTGGACTTTGTTAGTCCATCGGATTAACAAAGTCCCGCCAGCCTCCCGACCCGTGCCCAGGGCGCGGCAGCGCGGCCCGTCCGTTGCCCCGCCGGTGGTTTGGAGGCGGTGTTTGACCGCAAGCGCTCGTTCATCGGTCCCAATTATCGCGACAGCCGGGTTACATGCTACTATTCACGAGCAACGAGGAGGAGAGAGAATGCGCAAGTTAGGGCTGCTCAGTTTACTGAGCATCATCGTGCTGTTGCTGGCCGCGTGCGGCGGGGAAGCCGCCACGCCGACGGCCGTCGCGCCCGCCGCGCAGCCGACCACGGCCGGCGCCGCGCCGACCACGGCAGCGCCCGCGGCATCGGGCGACAAAGTGACGCTGACCATCGAAAGCTGGCGCAACGACGACCTGAAGATCTGGTCGGACACAATCATTCCGGCCTTTGAAGCCAAGAACCCCAATATCCATGTCGTCTTCGCTCCCACGGCACCCACCGAGTACAACGCCGCGCTGAACACCAAGCTGACGGGCGGCACCGCCGGCGACCTGGTCAGTTGCCGGCCGTTCGACGCCTCGCTGGCGTTGTTCCAGCAGGGCAACCTGGCCTCGCTGAACGACCTGCCCGGCATGGACAACTTCGGCGACGTGGCGAAGAGCGCCTGGATCACCGACGACGGCAAGAACGTGTTCTGCGTGCCGATGGCCTCGGTTATTCACGGCTTTATCTACAACAAGGACGCGTTTGACAAGCTAGGCCTCAAACCGCCCGACACGGTGGACCAGTTCATGGCCGTGCTGGACGCGATCAAGAAGGACGGCACCTACATCCCGCTGGCGATGGGCACCGCGGAGATGTGGGAAGCGGCCACCATGGGCTTCCAGAACATCGGCCCCAACTACTGGCACGGCGAGGACGGGCGCCTGGCGCTGATCGCCGGCAAGCAGAAGTTCACCGATCCGGCGTATGTGGACACCTTCAAGGCGCTGGCCGCCTGGAAGCCGTACATGCCGCCGGGCTTTGAGGCGCAGAAGTACGCCGACTCGCAGAGCATGTTCACCCTGGGCCGGGCGGCCATCTACCCCGCCGGGTCGTGGGAGATCGCGCTGTTCAACGAGCAGGCCAAGTTCAAGATGGGCGCCTTCCCGCCGCCCGTGCAGAAAGCCGGCGACACCCGCTACATCAGCGACCACACCGACATCGCCATGGGCCTGAACGCGGCCAGCAAGCACCAGGCCGAGGCGCGCACGTTCCTGCAATGGCTGACCACGCCGGAGTTCGCCACGCTCTACAGCAACGCGCTGCCCGGCTTCTTCAGCCTGTCGAACCACAAGGTCGAGTTGAAGGACCCGCTGGCCCAGGAGTTCCTGAGCTGGCGCGCCACCAGCAAGTCGACCATCCGCAACTCGTACCAGATCCTCTCGCGCGGCGAGCCGAACCTGGAGAACGAGCTGTGGCGCTTGAGCGCGGCCGTGATCAACGGCACGGTCACGCCGGAGCAGGCGGGCCAGGAGGCGCAGGCCGGGCTGGACAAGTGGTATAAGCCCAAGACGCAGTAGCACGGGCCTAACCCCCCTGCCCCCCTTCCCGGAGCGGGAAGGGGGAACGGAAACGCCCCTCCCCGCTACGGGGAGGGGCTGGGGGAGAGGTTAGCCGGGCCAGCGACCGACCTAACCCCCCTGCCCCCCTTCCCGGAGCGGGAAGGGGGGAACGGAAACTCCCCTCCCCGCGTCGGGGTGGGGTATACCCCAGCCGGGGGAGAGGTTGGCCGCCCACCGGGATGCAAAACGAGGGCGTGCCCGGCAGCGCGCCCCACGCAGGCACCCCCCGACGCGGGGAGCCACGCAACGGTCGCGGCGCGGCCCGCAAGCCACGAAAACCCGCGGGCGCGCCCCACGCCGATGGCCCGCTCCCC
>JAICKM010000877.1 GCA_025927935.1 Chloroflexia bacterium
CCCAACCGCGCCTCGGCGCCGGCGATTTCCGCCTCCCCGGCGGGCAAATAACCCAACCAGCCGGATTCGCCCACCTGGGACTCGACGCTTGCCGCAATATCCTCGCAGGCCAGCAACTCGCGGCTCCATTGAGTGAGGAAATCGCGCCAGTTCAAGGCGGCCATAGTGGCCTCGCATTCCGCCCCCATGCTCCCTGCCCGCTCTCTCTTATCCTTATCTGCTCGCCTCCGGGCAAACCGGAAGCCGCCGCCCGCTCCCTGGCAACGTGCGCCGGGCGTCAGGTATAATGAGGCAACCAACCCCCGCCCGGCCCTGCCGCCGGAGCGCGACAGGAGGCACGGAGATGGTCATCGGTACAATGCGTGTAGTCCTCTTTCTCCCCGAAAACGGCACGCTCAAGGATAAGCGGCATGTCGTCAAGTCGATCCTGGCCCGCGTGCAAAACCAGTTCAAAGTGGCGGCGGCGGAAGTCGAAGAAAACGACAACCTGCAAGCTGCGGTTCTCGGCGTAGCCTGTGTCAGCAACAGCGCGCCGCACGCCAACGAGATCCTGCAACACACCATCAACTTTATCGAGCGCAACGTCCTGGAGGGCGGACTGGCAGACTACGAGATCGAAGTGATGCACGTGTTCTAGCCGGCTTGCGGCCCGCCGGGTACATCGTCGATCACCGGCGTGGCGTAGCCGGTGGAGCCGCCATACGCGCCGCGCACGACGTGCCAGGAGATACGCAAGAGATCCACGAACGCCCAGAGGCTGTCGCGCACCGGGCTGATCTTGGTGTTCTCCGTGTAGTTCCACTCCAGCGGCACCTCGGCAATCGTGTAGCCCAGCCGCCGGGCGATGACCAGCAGTTCCACATCAGACGCGGCGGTGACGCGGGCCTTCTTCAGCCCTTGCGCCGGAGCGTTATAGAGCAACGCCCGTGGGAAGACCTGCCGGGCCGTCTCCGCGCGGTATGCTTTGAAGCCGCACTGCGTATCGTGGAACCCGCGCACGCCCAGCGTGGCGACCAGCACCCGCCAGCTAAAGCTCATGACGTTGCGATACCAGGGCGCGCCGGGCCGTCCCGCCCGCGACCCGATGGCGACGTGCGCGCCCGCATCCAACGCCGCTATCAGCCGGATAAACTCGCCGGGTGGGGTGGAGAGGTCGGCGTCGGCCTGCACGGCGTAGCGCCCCGCCGCCTGTAACATCCCGGTCCGCACGGTGAACGCCTTCCCGCTGTGCGGGTTCTCGATCAGCCGGACCTCCGGGCGCGTTGCGGCCACCTCTCGCACGATCCGCCGGGTGCCGTCGGTGCTGCCGTCGTCCACGACCACGATCTCGAATGGCAGGCCGAGGCTTTCGGCAAAGGCCAGGACGCGCGGCAGGGTCGCGGGCAGCCGCCGCACTTCGTTGTAGGCGGGAATGACGATTGAGACGATCGGTTGCGGGGGCGTGGTCTGTCTCTCGTTCATCGAGTCATGGCCTTGCTGCTCCTGTGCCATCACTGCTGTCCTGCGCTGCGCTGTCGGGCGGCGTGCCGGGCGGTCCTGGACGTGAACGGCCAGCCCTCAAACACAGCCAGCCCTTCCTCGGCCAGCAGCGGCCCAACGATCTCGACCTGCCGGTGCCCGGCGTTGATGATGGCGGCGCAATCCATTTTCGGGCGCCCCCCGCTGCGCTGTTGAATCATCGCCTGCGAGACGCTGAACACCACCCGCGAGATCCCCGCCCAGTGGATCGCCCCGGCACACATTGGACATGGCTCACTGCTGGTGTACAGCGTGGCGCCTTCCAGTGCGAACTGTTGCTGCGCCCGGCAGTATTCGCTGATGACGCTCAGTTCCGCGTGGAAAGTCGGGTCGGACATCTCCACGCTGCGGTCCCAACTCTGCTGGCGCACGGCGCCGTCGATGACCAGCAGCGCGGCGAACGGATCGCCCCCATGTTCGCGCCCCTGGCGCGCCAGGGCAATCGCTTGCCGCAGGAACTCCTCGTCGAGTGACTCTATGGCCGGCTCTCCTTCACTGTTGCAACAAGGCGAGTGAGCGCGGGCCGGTTTGAAATCGGCCCCTACAGAAGTTGCAGCGTGTAGCGCGTCAGCAGCGCCGGGTTGTCCGGGTCCGCGGTGACGTTGACGACGGTGTAGCCGCCGGCAAACGCCGCCTCGAACAGGGCGCGAGTGCCCATGCGCCAGTCCATCGCCACGTCGGGGTGCTCGCGCTTGATCGGCTGGAACTCGCGGGGGATCTGGATGCCGATTGTGCGGCCTTCCCATCCCGACTGGGTGCCCGCCAGCACCGGCACCCCCTCGCGCATCGCCACCTGCGTGAGCGCCCCGGCGGCGACCGGAGCATCCACCCGCCGGTCCATCTCGGCGCACTGGCGCACGCGGGCGCTGTTCAGTTCCCAGCGCACTTGCAGCCGGTCGGTGGGCAGCAGGGCGTTCAAGCCGTCGCGCATCTGGCCGTAGATATGGCGCTTATACGTCCGGCTGATCGCACCCAGCTTGGCGATATTCAGCGTGGCGTTGCGCGACTCCAGCGGGTCGAAGGTCCAGGTGCAGACCTCCAGCCCCTCGGCCAGCAGAATCTCGCGCTGAGCCATCTTCAGGCGCCAGGCGATGTTGTGGTTGCTGTAGTCGGGGTGGACGGCGGCCATATGCGAGCAATGCTTGAGGCCCGCGCCCTCGCGCCCCAGGAAGCCGAGCACGAAGCCGACCAGCCGCTCCTCCGGCGTGAACGCGCCGAGTACCAGCCCGCCCTCCTTC
>JAICKM010000621.1 GCA_025927935.1 Chloroflexia bacterium
GAAGTGGATGCCGCCCTGGACGAAGCCAATATCGGCCGCTTCCGCAACGAACTGCGCGACCTGAGCGCCAACAGCCAGTTTATCCTGATTACCCATAATCGGGCGACCATCGAAGCCGCCGCCGCCATCTACGGCGTGTCCCTGGGCGCCGATACCGCCTCGCGCGTGCTCAGCCTGCGGCTGGAGGAAGTGCCCCTCGCGCCGGCTGCCTAACGGGGCATAGAACTTGCTGCTGAGATGGGCTGACCATCACTCGGGACGGCCGCGAGTTGCGCGGTGGACTCCTGGGGTATAGAGGAGGCTTTTAAAGCTATGGACCAGACGTTCAACGATGAGTACCGGAACCCGGAAGGCGATACCGGGATCGATCTGGACTTCGATCTGGACGACGACGAATTTGAAGACGAAAGCGGCGATCTGCTGCGCATCCTGGGTATCGCCGGGGGCGTGGCCGCGCTAGTCGGGGGACTCATGATCTTGCTCGGTCGCAAGCGCGAAACCCCGTCGGAGCAACTGACCAAAGATCTGCGCAAGGCTGTGGAGAAGCAGGACCTGGGCGAGGTCCGCAAAGCGATCCAGAAGGCGGATCTCTCCGCGCTGTTGAGCGAAGCGCGGGAGCGTGCCAACCAGCGCGTGCGCGACATCAACGTGCAAGACCTGATCAGCCAGGCGCCCCAGGTGACACGCCAACTGGGCGATACCGTGAGCCGCGCCGCCGGGAATGTCGATCTGGAAACGGCGATTACCGAAGTGGGGCGGCGCCTCGCCACCATCGAGCGCGAAGGTCGCCGTGGTGCCCGCCGGGCCCAAAAGGAAGCCCGCCGCGCCTTCAGCGATTTTGATGTTGCCTCCCTGCCCGACGATGTCAGCAGCCAGTTGAGCGACCTGTGGGACCATATTACGAGCCGAGCCAAGGATGTCGGCTGGGAAGAGGCGATTAACGAAGCGACCACGCAAGTACGCAATCTGAGCAAGCAGGCGCGCAAGTCCGGGCGGGGCCTGGATGCCGGCGCCCTGGCCGGGCTGCTGGTTGCCCTCAAGGGCCAGGTCAGCGACGCTGGTGAGCGGGTGCAGAAGGATGTGTTGCCCGGCGTGCAGGGAACGCTGGAAGACGACGTGCTGCCCGAGGCGCGCAAGCGTGCCCGCCAGGCCGGCGAGGCGCTCAGCGCCGTGGCGGACGAGGCCCGCAAGCGCGGCGGCAAGCTGGCCGACGATTATGGCCCCCAGGTCAAAGAGAGAGCCGGCAAGACGGCTGAGAGCGCCAAGAGCGTGAGCGGCCAGGTGTCCGATATGCTCCGCGCGCTGGCGCTCGCCGCTGTGGACCGCATGCTCAGCGATGTGCTGCCGGGCGCAAAAAAAGGCGGCGAGCAGGTCGCGGAGACCGTGCGTGAGGATACGCTGCCCTGGCTCCGCCACCGGGCCGGGGAGGTGCGCGACCGCGTGCGCGATGACGTGGCGCCCAGGGTCCGCGACGCCGCCAGCGAGGCGCCGGGCCGCGTGCGCGATGCCGTGGACGCCGCCACGCCGGTGGTGGCCGATACGCTCAGCAGCGTGGCCGGTAGCGTGGGCGACGCCGTGTCCCGTGCCCGGCCCAAGGTCGGCGATGTCGTGGATTCCGGCTCGTCAGGGGTCGGCGGCGCGTTGAGCAATGTGCGCACGAAGGCCGGCGATGCCGTCACGGCTACCGTGGACACCACCAAGTACGTGACCGGCGAGAGCAGCCGCATCCTGTTCTGGTTGAGTATGCTCAGCGGGCTGATCCTGCTGGTGTTTGTGCCCGACCGCGAGAAGCAAAAAGAGATCTGGAACAACGTCCAGCAGTTTATGGGCGAACTCCGCGGCATGTGGAGCGACTTCAGCGACGACGAGTTCGACGCCGCCGACACCCAGGAATACACCGGCGACGCGGGCGTCTAATAGCCGTCAGCCGTCAGCTATCAGGTAAAAGCGTGCGAGGCCACCCGGAAGGGTGGCCTTCGCGCGTCTCGGCCCCATTTGGTATTGCCCTGGAGATATAGTATAATTCATGGGGCCTGGATTGCCCCCGGACTTTTCGCGTCCTATGGACGCTTCACTAGGAGCAAATAGACGAGTGTTTAGATTTTTCCGCCGCCAGAAGCAGGAACAGCCCGCCCCCGAGGCGGAGGCGCCGCAGGCGGTTGAGGTAGCGCCGGTTCCGGTCCCCGCGACGCCTATAGCGCCGGCCCCCGCGCGGGTGGCGCCCATGCCGCCGGCGGGCGAACAGAACCTGGCGCTGGAGCGCGAGATCGAGGAAGAGGAGCGCGAACAAAAGCAGAAAGTCGCCAAGAGCCTGCAATCGACCCGGCGCGGCTTCTTCAGCCAGATCACCGAACTGTTTTCAGCCGACGAGATCACCAGCAGCCTGTGGGATGATCTGCAAGATCTATTGGTCCTGGGCGACTGCGGCGTCGACACCACCAACTATGTGCTGGACGAACTGGAGAAGCGCGTCAACCGCGAACGCATCCGGCGCGCGTCCACTGCCTACAGTATCCTCAAGGGCCTGATGGTCCAGGTGCTGGAGGCGCCGCTCAGCACCCACCGCCCGCCCTGGCTGAGCAACCGGACCATGCCGCATCCCTATGTGATGCTGGTGGTCGGGGTGAACGGCGTGGGCAAGACGACGACCATCGCCAAGCTGACCCGCTACTTCCAGCGGCTCGGCAACGCGGTGATCCTGGGCGCCGCCGATACGTTCCGCGCCGCCGCCATCGACCAGTTGGAGATCTGGGCCGAGCGGGCCGGCGCGCCGTTGATCGCGCTCCAGCCCAACTCCGATCCCGGCGCCGTCGTGTTCGACGCCGTGGGCGCGGCCATCTCGCGCAACTCCGATATCCTGATTATCGACACCGCCGGGCGCCTGCACACCAAAACGAACCTCATGGAGGAGCTGAAAAAGCTCCGCCGCATCTGCGAGAAGCAGCTTCCCGGCTCGCCGCATGACGTGCTGCTGGTCATCGACGCGACGACCGGCCAGAACGGGTTGCAGCAGGCCAAGATCTTCACCGAAGCGGTGGAAGTCACGGGGGTCGTGCTGACCAAGCTGGACGGTACGGCCAAAGGCGGCATCGCCTTCGCGATTTCCCGCGAACTCGGGCTGCCAATCCGCTTCATCGGCACCGGCGAAAAGCTCGACGACCTGGCCGAGTTCGACGCCACCCAGTTTGTCGATGCCCTGTTCGCCTGAGAGCCAGCAGCCGTGTGCTACGCACCGCTTACGCGATCAGCCGTCAGCCGTCAGGAGACGGGTGGTTAATGATGTGCTTCGCAGCATTGCACGAACAGTCGGCAGTAGCTACGTTTAGAGCGCCAACTCTTAAATTACTGATAGCTGACAGCTACAAGAAGGTATCATCCTATGTTTGAGACACTTTCCGACCGCTTGAACGCGACTTTCCAGCGCATGAGCAGCAAGGGCCGCCTGGACGAGGCCGATGTCGATGAAGCGTTAAAGGAAGTCCGGCGCGCGCTGCTGGAGTCGGACGTTAACTTCAAAGTGGTCAAGGACTTCGTGGCGCGGGTGCGCGAGAAGGCCATCGGCCAGGATGTGATGCGCAGCCTGACCCCGGCGCAGATGGTGGTCAAGATCGTCCACGACGAGTTGATCGATCTGCTGGGCGAGGCCGTGCCGCTGGGCCGGGCCAAGCAGGCGCCGACGATCTACATGCTGGTCGGCCTGCAAGGGTCCGGCAAGACGACGACGGTTGCCAAGCTCGGCCTGCAACTGAAGCGCAACAATCTGAGTCCGCTGCTGGTGGCCGCCGACGTGTACCGCCCCGCCGCCATCCACCAGTTGGAGACGCTGGGCAAGCAACTGAATATTCCCGTCTACAGCGAGGGCACCAAGGCCAACCCGGTCAACATCGCACAGAACGCGCTGAACCGGGCCGCCGAACTACGCAGCCAGACGATCATCCTCGACACCGCCGGGCGTCTGCACATCGACGAGACGATGATGGGCGAACTGGTGCAGATCAAGGAGCGGGTGCAGCCGACCGAGGTGCTGCTGGTGGTGGACGCCATGACCGGCCAGGACGCCGTGCGCGTAGCCGAGACCTTCAATGAGCAGGTGGGCATCACCGGCGTGGTGCTGACCAAGGTGGACGGCGACGCCCGCGGCGGCGCGGCGCTCTCCGTGCGCACCGTCACCGGCGTGCCGATCAAGCTGATGGACACCGGCGAGAAGACCGACGCCCTGGAGCCGTTCTACCCCGATCGCCTGGTCCAGCGTATCCTCGGCATGGGCGATGTCATGACGCTGATCGAGCGCGCGCAGGTCGAGTACGATGCGGATCAGGCCGCGGC